>NZ_JAKRLB010000055.1:0-684 GCF_022664405.1 Micrococcus luteus
TGTAGGAGGGCATGACGTTGTTGACTCGGGCCGGTGCCAACGAGGCCGGAGGAGCGTCTCCGCAGGAGGTATGAGGCCGATGGTAGTTGTAGTGGTTCACCCACACCGCCAGGGCCTCACGCCGAGCTTGCTCTGAGGAGTACGGGCGGGCGTAGAGGACCTCATCGACCATCAGCCGGTTGTACCGCTCGACCTTCCCGTTATGGCGCGGGGTGTAGGGTCGGATCCGGTGATGCCGGCCCCCGAGCGAGACCACCTTCGCGGTGAAGTCCGCAGCCCGATAGTTGTTCCCGTTGTCCGTGATCACCCGGTCCACGGTGATGCCGTGGGCGGCGAAGAACGCCCGCGCCCGGCAGTAGAAGCTCACGGTCGTGGCCGCCCGCTCGTCCTCCAACGCCTCGGTGTAGGCCAGGCGGGTGTACCCGTCGATCGCCGAGTGCAGGTAGGTGTAGCCGACCCGCCGGCCAGGCCCGCGCTTGGAAGCACGGCCTGCTTCACTTTCACGTCCGTGGGTGCGCCAGCCGCCCCCGTCTGGGATCTTCCCGATCTTCTTCACATCCAGGTGCACCATGTGCCCCGGCCCTCTCGCGGTGATCTTCTGGGGTCGTTGGCGCAGGTCTTCTCCGGCCGGGGTCAGGTCCCGTAGGCGGGAGATCCCGAGTCGGTGCAGCCACCGTCCCACGG
>NZ_JAKRLB010000056.1:0-673 GCF_022664405.1 Micrococcus luteus
CTAGGTGTAAGAGGTCATGACGTTGTTGACACGCACCGGGGCCAACGAGGCCGGAGGAGCCTCTCCGCAGGAGGTATGAGGCCGATGATAGTTGTAGTGGTTCACCCACACCTGCAGGGCCTCACGCCGAGCCCGCTCTGAGGAGTACGGGCGGGCGTAGAGGACCTCGTCCACCATCAGCCGGTTGTAGCGTTCGACCTTCCCGTTGTGACGCGGGGTGTAGGGGCGGATCCGGTGATGCCGGCCCCCGAGCGAGACCACCTTGGCGGTGAAGTCCACGGCCCGGTAGTTGTTCCCGTTGTCCGTGACCACCCGGTCCACGGTGATGCCGTGCGCGGCGAAGAACGCCCGCGCCCGGCAGAAGAACCCGATCGTGGTCACCGTCCGCTCATCCTCCAACGCCTCGGTGTAGGCCAGGCGGGTGAACCCGTCGATCGCCGAGTGCAGGTAGGTGTACCCGACCCGTCGGCCAGGCCCGCGCTTGGCTGCTCGCGCGTTCTCGGAGTCCCGGCCGTGAGCACGCCAGCCGCCCCCGTCAGGGATCTTCCCGATCTTCTTCACGTCCAGGTGCACCATGTGCCCCGGGCCGCGGGCGGTGATCTTCTGCGGTCGTTGGCGCAGGTCCTCACCCGTGGGCGCGAGGTCTGGCAACCGGGAGATGCCCAGCCGGTGC
>NZ_JAKRLB010000057.1:0-658 GCF_022664405.1 Micrococcus luteus
CTTAGAAAGGAGGTGATCCAGCCGCACCTTCCGGTACGGCTACCTTGTTACGACTTAGTCCCAATCGCTGGTCCCACCTTCGACGGCTCCCCCCACAAGGGTTAGGCCACCGGCTTCGGGTGTTACCGACTTTCGTGACTTGACGGGCGGTGTGTACAAGGCCCGGGAACGTATTCACCGCAGCGTTGCTGATCTGCGATTACTAGCGACTCCGACTTCATGGGGTCGAGTTGCAGACCCCAATCCGAACTGAGACCGGCTTTTTGGGATTAGCTCCACCTCACAGTATCGCAACCCATTGTACCGGCCATTGTAGCATGCGTGAAGCCCAAGACATAAGGGGCATGATGATTTGACGTCGTCCTCACCTTCCTCCGAGTTGACCCCGGCAGTCTCCCATGAGTCCCCACCACTACGTGCTGGCAACATGGAACGAGGGTTGCGCTCGTTGCGGGACTTAACCCAACATCTCACGACACGAGCTGACGACAACCATGCACCACCTGTGAACCCGCCCCAAAGGGGAAACCGTATCTCTACGGCGATCGAGAACATGTCAAGCCTTGGTAAGGTTCTTCGCGTTGCATCGAATTAATCCGCATGCTCCGCCGCTTGTGCGGGCCCCCGTCAATTCCTTTGAGTTTTAGCCTTGCGGCCG
>NZ_JAKRLB010000058.1:0-578 GCF_022664405.1 Micrococcus luteus
AGTTGAGTCCCGGATAGTGGTGTAACCCTCCCCGGTGGCCACGACCATCTTCGAGACGGACGCGGTCACCGTGGGAGCCTTCGAGCGAACCTTCCACAGCACTCTCGAAAGGACATCACCACGATGACCGCTCCACACATTGTCGACCCTGAACGCCTGCTGCGCGAAGCTCTCGGGGAGGCCTCCCCAGACCTGCTGCGCCACCTGCTGCAGACCGTGATCAACGCACTGCTCTCCGCCGACGCTGACGCGGTCTGCGGGGCCGAGTACGGCAAGCCCTCCGAACACCGGACAGCGCAGCGCAACGGCTACCGCCACCGACCCCTGGACACCCGCGCCGGCACGATCGATGTGGCCATCCCCAAACTCCGGGCCGGCACGTACTTCCCCGAATGGCTGCTCGAGCGCCGCAAACGGGCCGAGTCCGCACTGATCACCGTGGTCGCGGACTGCTACCTGGCCGGGGTCTCGACCCGGCGCATGGACAAGCTCGTACGGCAGCTGGGCATCGACTCGCTCTCGAAGTCCCAGGTCAGCCGGATGGCACAGGAGTTGGACGAGCACATCGAGGCTTTCCG
>NZ_JAKRLB010000059.1:0-573 GCF_022664405.1 Micrococcus luteus
CCAACGAGGCCGGAGGGGCGTCCCCGCAGGAGGTATGAGGCCGATGGTAGTTGTAGTGGTTCACCCACACGGCCAGCGCCTCACGCCGAGCTGTCTCTGAGGTATACGGGCGGGCGTAGAGGACCTCGTCCACCATCAGCCGGTTGTACCGTTCGACCTTCCCGTTATGGCGCGGGGTGTATGGGCGGATCCGGTGGTGCCGGCCCCCGAGCGAGACCACCTTCGCGGTGAAGTCCACGGCCCGGTAGTTGTTCCCGTTGTCCGTGACCACCCGGTCCACGGTGATGCCGTGGGCGGCGAAGAACGCCCTCGCCCGGCAGAAGAACCCGATCGTGGTCACCGTCCGCTCATCCTCCAACGCCTCGGTGTAGGCCAGCCGGGTGTACCCGTCGATCGCCGAGTGCAGGTAGGTGTACCCGACCCGTCGGCCAGGCCCGCGCTTGGCCGCTCGCGCGTTCTCGGAGTCCCGGCCGTGAGCACGCCAGCCGCCCCCGTCAGGGATGCGCCCGATCTTCTTCACGTCCAGGTGCACCATGTGCCCCGGCCCTCTCGCGGTGATCTTCTGGGGTCGTT
>NZ_JAKRLB010000006.1:0-124298 GCF_022664405.1 Micrococcus luteus
TCCCATCACGGTGGCCAGCACCACCACCCAAACGGGCAAACCAGCTGGCCACCAGTGGGCAGTTCTGATGGCCACCAGCGGGAAGAAACACTGGCCGCCTATGGGCAGAACTCAATGGCCCTTGACAAGCTCTCCCCCGCGTCCTGCACACACCGTTTAGCAGGGCACTACTCTCGGAATCGTGGGCCCCAGCAGAGGAGGCAGAGCGGAGAGAGCGGGTAGGGGACAACCTCCAGCTGACGTACGAACCCTATGCAGCGGGCGAACCATATCGCGCGTGTGGGCGTGCCCTTCTCGGTGAGCCAGCCCTGGGGGCCGATCAAGAGAGTCTTGCGCTGATCGGCGCCGACAACGCCGAGTTCCGAGCCAAGCACACGCCATGCAACATGGGTGTTTGGCGCCCCGAGGGCAACTGCGTGGAGCACTGCCACCTGTGCTGCCCGTTCCCGCCACTTTCGCCAGCTCAGCGCGATGAGCTCCGGCAACTCCTGTACCCACCCTCATTGCACATTGACCGTAGCGCCACCTACGAGTGGAACTGACCTGCCAACATGTCGAGACCCTGGGCTGGCATTCCCCTCGCTACGTTGGACCAACCGTCCAATGCACCGAATGCGCCGTCATCCGCGCCGTGGTCAAAACCGTGCGGATCGATCACAAGGCGAAGCCTGATGTCGGCGGCAGCGTCGCCGAGGGACTCCAGCCTGGCTATCAACGGCTCACAGATGAGCAATGGAGCTGGATCGAGGACATCGTTCACACAGAAGACGGTCCTCGCCACGGGCGGGCACGCGCTGACGTCGCACGATCGTCGACGCGACTCTCTACAAGACCCGCACTGGCATCACTGGGCGCAAGCTCCCAGCAGAGTTCGGGTCATGGCAGACCGCCTTGCGCCGGCACCACCAATTGATCGCGAGCTCCCAACGGGACGAGATCACTCGCACACTGGCGGAGCGAGACCTGCCCCAGTGAACCGCACCGTCGTTGAGACAACCGACTTTTGAGTCAGGCTGCTTATTGAGTCGGCGCACCTGCCGAGAGATTGCGTGTCGCACTACTCGAACCCACCCCGGAACTGGCCATCCGACGCGGCTTGCACGCTCCGCCTACCCGCCGCGAAAGGAAGACTCGACCCCTGCAGAAGCTCCACAGAGGTCGATCAAAGCCCCAGGTGAGCGAAGAAAACGCTTAGCAACTGATGGTAGATCTGAAATGGTCCGCCGAACTAGGTCGGAATCTGCGAGAGTAAAAACTTTGGTCAGACGCCCCTCTTAGACATTGAAGCGGAGTTCAACCGCGTCGCCGCGGTCGCGACAGGGGCATACAACCTGATGGAGCCGGCTTACGTAGAGTAGTTGCCCGACCGCACTCGGCTCCGGCGCGGAATCGGCCTGCGACGCACTCTCAACTATTGCGCCGGCGGGCGATGAAGGCGACGACAGCGGCAACGAGCATGGTCAGGGCCGCGCCCGTGCCTAAATCGCCTCCGGCGAGCAGTTCCGAGGAACGCTGGTCGTGCGAGTCGAGGCCGCTGACCGGAATGCTGTAGAAGTAGCCCATTCCGAATTTCCAGCCCGCCATAGCACGGCGAACGCATCGAAGAAATTATGAAGACAGTTCGTTGCGAACGACGGTGAAAGGGCGCGGGAATCAGGGTCAAGAGCCTGGCCGGGGAAGAGCTGCCAGCCTAAAGCTCGGGTAGACTACGCAGAGGGGCGTCACAAAAGGCCAGAGGTCGCTCATCGTATTCTGCGCGGCGGGCGCTTCTACGCGATAGTCCGTCAGGCCACCCCACGCAGAATCGCTTCGAACCCGCGCGCCTGGAGCACGGAAACCACCACGAAGGAGAACCGGACAGCTACGTGGAGCGCGTAGCTAGCCCCTATCCTTCAAAGCATCACATGCTTCCTCGAAGTCCTCAGCGAGCGTCTTCGATCGCTTCATCAGCTTGAGCTGCCCCTTCGAATCACGGTCTGTCCAGTAACCACCCTCCAGGCGCCTCGCCGGCGAGCCTGTCACAGCAAGCACCGCTGACCCGTGGTGGATTGGGCTTCGCCCACGGATTTCGAGGCGCGGCTCATTTGTATAGACGTAGTGAAGTAGCCAAGACCCGTCCTCCTTGACCACGCGGGCAAGCGACGACTTCGACTTGGATTCATCCGAGATGAGCGTGACAGACGCGGCGGAGCTTGTCTGCCGAATAACCACGTAGACGGTCTTCGCAGGCGGCGACGAGCTCGTCGCGGGATTGATCCAGAACGACTCGAGGGTGGCTTCCCAGGTGCCGCTCAAGTTGCGACTCACTCCCGGGATCATTTGGGCGAGCTTCAACTTCCAGATCCATCGGTCCCACAGCAGGAACAAGACCGTGCACACGAAAACAGCGATCGAGAAGAAGCTGAACAGGCTAATATTCGGCGCACCAGTGGTAATCCACGATCCGACGACGAAAACCAAGGAGACAATTACCACGAGCACTCGAATAAGGGTCCCGCTGATCATTCGAACTCCATATAATCCCAGGCGTCGCTCGCGAACTTATGAACCTGCGCTCTAGTCCACTTCTGAGCAGGGTGAAACAGGAACTTCGAACCATTCGCTTCCATCCATCGATCATTATCAGGCTCACGTCCCATGGTGGAGTTGAAGATCTTCGCCAGGCATCCGCGCATCGTTCCGCGCCAAGTGTCTCGCGAGAAGTACTCTTCGGGGCAGTTATAGATAAGGCACTCGAGAAGGTATGACGGAACTTCCTCAGTTAGGCCCTTCGCGACGAGCTCGTTCTCCAGCCGCTTGAGGATGCGCACAGTCTTCTTGTAGAAACCATTCGTGCGCACGTTCTTTTCTTTGCCGCGCTCAAGCTGGAGCTTCGGATAGTTAACGATGGACGTGCCGTCTTTTTTGAAGACCTTCGTACCTTGGCGATAGGTACCGTCTGAGAAGTAGAGCTTGTACTGGAACGAGGGCACCACGTCGGCGTTGACGCGTGCCGAACTGGCATCAACCTCGAACGCCGTCGACCCCGCCGTGACAGCCCCGGGGAACTTCTTCTCAAGCGCTGCGGCGATCTCCGCCCTCAGTTTCTCCGGGGTCCATGGACCCGTGTAAGGACTCCCTGCAGGGTGTCCACCCTTGGCAGGATCGTACTCCTGCCAGTAGCAGACATCTGTGCACTCGATGACGATGTCGACGTCGCTGTCCGACTTCACGTTCGTGTTGTTGGCGTAGGAGCCCTTCGCGTAGACGGAGAAGTCACTGCGGTAGCCATCGAACCCCTCGTGAGCGTCGATCGCCTCTCGAATCATTCGCTCGGTGCGCTCCTGCTTGTCTTTCTCGGTCGGGCTCGAGGGTCCCGTCCACCCAGCCAACTTCTCTTCAGTAACCACGAATCTCCTTTGCCTTGTTTGTCCCATCGAGCACAAGTTCGGTCCGCACTCTCCCACCCGGCGACCGCGCCGGAGGGCGACTTATAAGCACGGCAGAGTCGCCACGACGGCTAGCCCAGAACCGCGTCCGGTCGAGCGGGACCTATTCACCGTCTTGGCCCGCAGCTTCATCGTGACTCTGGTGATGCTCGTCCCGCTCGAACTCGGGCTCACCATCTTAATACTGGGGATCTTCCCCTTTCTGAAGTACCTTCCCGCTCTCACCGGCGTCCGGCTCCTCACCGGCTATCCAAGCACAGCTATCCTCGACCCGATACAAGGAGACCTAGGGCGTGTCTGAGAATAGATGCACGAGTCAGCTGAGACCCTGGGGACATGTCCCGGTTCCAGATGCTCTCTGACACCCAATGGGAGTTGATCGCCCCGATGCTCCCGACCCGGACCGGCCGCGCCGGCAGGCCGTTCGCCGACGCCCGCACCATGGTGGAGGCGATCATCTACCGATACAGGTGCGGAATCGCTTGGAGGGATCTGCCCGAGGTCTACGGGCCCTGGCAGACCGTGTGGACCTGGCATCGGCGCTTGGCTGAAGAAGGCACATGGGACACGGTGCTGGCCACGCTGACCGCCGCCGCTGACGCCGAAGGCCTGATCGATTGGTCGGTCTCGGTGGACTCCACGATCGCCCGCGCGCATCAGCACGCGACGAACATCACCCGCCACACAGGGGGATGGATCGAACTACAAGAATCCGCGTGAGGAGCCGGCCGATCACGGCATCGGGCGCTCCCGTGGCGGGCTGAGCACGAAGATCCATCAGCTCGTGGACGGGACCGGGCTGCCGCTGGTCAGCCTGATCACCCCCGGCCAGGCAGGGGACTCCCCGATGCTGCTTCCTCTTCTGGAGCAGCTGCGCGTGACCCGGCCAGTAGGGCGGCCCCGGACCCGCCCCGAGGCCGTGCTGGGCGATAAGGCGTACTCCTCCCGGGCGATCCGCACCCACCTACGCGCCCGTGGGATCAAAGCGGTCATCCCCGAACCGGCCGACCAGCAGGGCCACCGCAGACGGCGCGGTGCCCGCGGCGGGCGCCCCGTCAGCCTCGACGCGGACGCCTACAAGGGCCGCAACGTCATCGAGCGTCAGTACGCGCACCTGAAGCAGTGGCGGGGTCTGGCGACCCGGTATGACAAGTACGCGATCATCTACAGGGCCGCTGTGGTCCTGAATGCTGTGATCGCATGGTCAAAACGATTGTCAGACATGCCCTAGTTGTGATGGCAACGTGGCCAGGGGCTGCCTCGGTGAGCGCATTGATCGTGTTCGAGCGGCGAGATGCCGGTAGTCGGGCGACCATGATGTTGAAGCTAGGACCTGCAACGATCGATCCCAGTCGAGTTCCGGGTTTTGAATCAGCGGGAGCTCTGAGTCAGCCCTCTCACCGACAAATCCCCCGCTGAACGACTTTGACCACCCTCCAACGGACCACCCGAGGCTGCGTCCCAGAGATGCTACAGCACCGCAGAAAGCGGGATCGGCCCCTGCGGAAGTTCCACAGAGGCCGATCATAATCCCAGGTCAGCAGGGCGAAAGCGTAGCAACTGATGGCAGATCGGAACTCGACTGACGAGCCAGATCAGAAGCTGCGAGGATAAATCCCTGGTCAGAAGCCCGTTTTAGACATTGAATCTGAATTCAACCACGTCGCCGTCCCGCATCACGTAGTCCTTGCCCTCCATGCGCACCTTGCCTGCGGCCTTGGCGTCGGCCATGGAGCCGGCAGCGACCAGGTCGTCGAAGGACACGATCTCAGCCTTGATGAAGCCGCGCTGGAAGTCGGTGTGGATCACGCCGGCAGCCTCGGGCGCCGTCGCGCCGACCGGGATGGTCCACGCGCGCGTCTCCTTCGGCCCCGCGGTCAGGTAGGTCTGCAGGCCGAGGGTGGAGAAGCCGACGCGGGCCAGCTGGTCCAGCCCGGACTCGTCCTGCCCGGCCATCTCCAGCATCTCGGCGGCCTCCTCCTCGGAGAGCTCCACGAGGTCGGACTCGAGCTTGGCGTCCAGGAACACGGCGTCGGCGGGGGCCACCAGATCGCGCAGCTCCTGTTGCTTGGCCTCGTCCCCCAGGACACCCTCGTCCGAGTTGAACACGTAGATGAACGGCTTGGCGGTGAGCAGGCTCAGCTCGCGCAGCCGGTCCATGTCCAGCTTGTCCTTGTCCTTCGCGGCGAAGATCGTCTCGCCCCGCTCCAGCACCGCGAGCGCGGCCTTGAGCGCCTCGAGGTCGGCGGGCTCCTTCTTCTTGCCCTTGACCTCCTTCTCGACGCGCGGGATGGCCTTCTCCACGGTCTGCATGTCCGCGATGATCAGCTCGGTGTTGATGGTCTCCATGTCCGAGGCCGGGTCCACCTTGCCGTCCACGTGGACGACGTCGCCGTCGTCGAACGCGCGCACCACCTGGGCGATCGCGTGGGCCTCACGGATGTTCGCCAGGAACTGGTTGCCTAGGCCCTCCCCCTCGGAGGCGCCCTTCACGATGCCGGCGATGTCCACGAAGGACACCGTGGCCGGCAGGATGCGCTCGGAGCCGAAGATCTCAGCCAGCTGCGGCAGGCGCTCATCCGGCAGGTTCACCACGCCCACGTTCGGCTCGATCGTCGCGAACGGGTAGTTCGCCGCGAGCACGGTCTGGCGCGTCAGCGCGTTGAACAGGGTCGACTTGCCCACGTTGGGCAGTCCCACGAATCCGATTGTCAAAGCCACAGTCCGGCAGTCTACCGGCGGGCCCGCCGCGGCGGAGGCGTCCCGCACCGGCCCCGCTCCGTGGGCAGAACCAGCATCCCCGCCCGCTCCGTGGGCAGGAAGCGCGCTCTCCCCTGTTTCGGGGGCAGAACCGGCAGGGTTTTCCCTCCCGGGGGCAGAAACCTTCGCTCTCCTGCCCACGGAACCCAGAGGCCCAGCCCCCCGCCCCCACGCGCCCACGGAACCCAGAGACCCGCACCACCCAGCACGCATCCCCGCCCAGATGACCGATCCGTAGGGTGGGCGGGCCGCCCAGACCCCGACGAGAGGAAGCACACCTGTGTCTGCCGACCAGAGGACGACAGCCGAGACCGCAGGGCCACCGGGTCCACCCCACGCCAAGTCCCCGCGGCACCGTGCGCCTGCGCTCCAACGACTACCGGGACAAGCCGGCCGTGGACCCGCGCTACTTCACCGACCCGGAGGGCCATGACGTGGCCGTCGCGGTGGCCGGCATCCGGCTGGCCCGGGAGATCGTCTCCCAGCCGTCCATGGCGGCGTGGGCGGGGCGCGAGCTGGCCCCGGGCGTGGACGTGCAGACCGATGAGGAGATCGCCGACTACGTGAAGCGGACCCACAACACCGTGTACCACCCGGTGGGCTCGGTGCGCATGGGCACCGACGACGACCCCATGAGCCCCCTGGACGCCCGCCTGCGCGTCAAGGGTGTGACGGGCCTGCGCGTGGCCGACGCCTCCGTGATGCCCGAGCACGTGACCGTGAACCCCAACATCACGTGCTTCATGATCGGCGAGAAGGCGGCACAGCTGATCCTGGCCGACCGCGCCTGACCACCACGCGGAAGCGGCGGGCCCCCCGGTGGGGACCCGCCGCAACTGCGTTCGGGGGCGGGCCGCGCGCCGGTCACGCGCGGCTCCGTCAGAGGGCGATCACTCGCCGGAGGTCTCGACGGCGGAGTCCTCCACTGCCTCACCCTCTACGGCCTCGCCCTCCACCTGGGCGGCGGAGCCGGTGTGCTTGACCTGGATCTTGCGCGGCTTGGCCTGCTCGGCCACCGGGATGGTCAGCAGCAGCACGCCGTCGCTGTAGTCGGCCTCGATCTTGTCCAGGGCCAGGCCCTGGCCGAGGTTGAGCTGGCGGGCGAAGGTGCCGGCCGGACGCTCCTTGGTGAGCCAGCGACGGTCCTCCCCGGCGGGGGCCTCCTTGCGCTCGGCGCGGACGGTGAGCGTGCGCTCCTCGACGTCCACGTCGATCGAGCTCGGGTCCACGCCCGGCAACTCCACCTCGGCGACGAACACGTCGCCCTCGCGGTAGAGGTTCATGGGCATGGAGGCGGCGCCGGAGGTGCGGGCGAAGCCGGTCATCAGGCGCTCCATCTCGCGGAACGGATCAATGGGACGAGCCATGGTCGATCACTCCTCATGCAGGGCGGGCCGCTCCGGTTGAGCGGCGACTGTCCTGTGCAACGCCGTCCCCCCACGGGGTATTCCACGGAGTTGAGTCAGCCCCGCTCAACCCTGTCCAGGGCGGTCCGGAACGCCGTCTCCGCCTCCTTCCCGTAGGGCACGAACAGCACCTCGTCCACGGTGCCGCCCACCTCGTCCGCCATCGCGTGGCAGGTCTCGACGGCGATCCGCGCCGCGTCCTCCATGGGCCAGCCGTAGATCCCCGCGGAGATCGCCGGGAACGCGACCGTCCGGGCGCCGAGCCCGGCCGCCACCTTCAGGGACTCGCGGTAGCACGAGGCGAGGGTGTCGGACTTGTCGATCGTCTTGGCCCACACCGGGCCCACCGTGTGGACGACCCAGCGCGCGGGCAGGCGCCCCGCCGTCGTCGCCACGGCCTGCCCGGCGGGCAGCCCCTCCGGCAGGTCGGTCTCGCGCAGGCGGCGGCACTCGGCCAGGATCTCGGGGCCGCCACGCCGGTGGATGGCGCCGTCCACGCCTCCGCCGCCGAGCAGGGTGGAGTTGGCGGCGTTGACGACGGCGTCCGCGTGCGTGGCCGTGATGTCCCCGGGGGCGATGGTGAGCTGCATGGGTTCACGCTAGGCGCGGGTGGGCGCCGTCGGACAGGGCCGGTAGCCTCGGCCCCATGAGCACCCCGACGCCCACCGGACCGACCCCCACGCCTCCCGGCGGCGAGCTGCTGCCGCTGATCAGCCTCGCGGTGGAGCACGTGTTCGACACGCTCGGCCGGCAGCCCGTGTTCGCCCCCACGATCCTCGCCGTCACCGCCGACGGCCAGCGCGGCATGTGGGAGCACCCGGACCTCGAGCCCGAGCAGGCGGCCGCCACGGTCGCGAAGATCAGCCCGCGCCCCACGCGGGCGGTGGCGGTGTTCGACGGCGAGATCGAGACGGCCGACGGGCCCCGCCCGGCCGTTGCGGTGGAGGCCTTCGACGCCGCCGCCCTGGCCTCGACCCGCATGGTCTTCCCGTATCTGCCCGGCGTGGCCGCGGCGGGCATCGCCGCCCGCGTCGACGGCGACCCGCAGGTCGTGGCCAACGGCCCCAACCCGCTCTTCGGCTGAGCCGCCCACCACGACGACGGCGCGCCGCCGCCTAACGTGTCCCTGCGGCCTGCGAGGGTGGGGGCATGGAGATCCTCAGCCTGCTGCTCGCCCTCATCCTCGGACTTGTGCTGGGCGCCCTGGTGGGCGCGTGGCTCATGTGGCGCCGGGCCGCCGGCGGCGGTGAGGAGGCCCGCCGGGCCCAGGCCGAGCTGGCCGCGCTGCGCACCGAGCACCAGGGGGCGCGAGAGGAGCTCGCGGCCGCCCGGGCGGAGCAGCGCGCGCTCACGGCCGCGCGCGCCGAGGACGCCGAACGCCAGCGCGCGGAGTCCCAGGTGATGTCCACGCTCGCCCCGCTGGGCCAGCGGCTGGCGGCCCTCCAGGAGCAGGTGAGCGTGCTGGAACGGGATCGGGCGTCCCAGTTCGGCCGGCTCGGGGAGCAGCTCCGCGCCGCCGCGGCCACCGACCGGGACCTGCTGAACCAGACCACGTCGCTCATGGCCACGCTCAAATCCACCTCCGCGCGGGGCCACTGGGGCGAGGCACAGCTGCGGCGGGTCGTCGAGGCGGCGGGCATGCTCCACCACGTGGACTTCACGGAGCAGGCCACGCTGTCCGGCAAGGACGGCGAGCGCCTCCGCCCGGACCTCGTGGTGTCCCTGCCCGGCGGCAAGGCCATGGCCGTGGACGCCAAGGCCCCCATCGGGGACGCGCTGGCCGCCGAGGCCCTCGCGGACGAGCCCGGCGAGGAGGCGTACGAGCGGCGCCAGGCGCTGGCCGCCCAGCACGCCGCGGCCGTGCGCCGCCACGTGGACCAGCTCTCCGGGAAGTCCTACTGGGCCGGCCTCGAGCACTCCCCCGAGCTGGTCCTGTGCTTCCTGCCCGCCGAGTCGCTCCTGGCCGCGGCCCTGGACGCGGACCCCGGGCTGCTGGACCACGCGTTCTCCCGGAACGTCGCGCTCGTCGCCCCCGTCTCCCTCCTGACCGCCCTGAAGTCCGTGGCCTATGCCTGGCGGCAGGACACCCTGGCCGAGAACGCCCACACCGTGGTGGCCAGCGCGAAGGACCTCTACGAGCGCCTCGGCACGCTCGGCACCCACCTGGACCGCATGGGCGGCTCCCTCAAGACCGCCGTGGACCGCTACAACCAGCTCGTCGGCAACGTCGAGTCGCGCGTGCTCCCCGCCGCCCGGCGCCTCCGCGACGCCGACCCGGGCCTGGCCCCCACGCCGGACATCCGCACGCTCGAGTCCGCGCCCCGGCCCCTGGCCGCCCCGGAACTGGTCGCGGGCGTGGAGGAGGACGAGCTGCGCCGTCGTCGGGCGGAGCCGGCGCGGGAGGCGTGAGCGGGGCCGGGCGGATGGGCCGTCGCGGCCCTGACGTCGTCTTTCCGTGCCCCGGGCCACTTGCTACCGTGAAACTCACAGAGAATTGCCAGGCCGCGCCGAGGGCCTGACCTGATGAGGAGGCCCCATGCAGTCCCGCCCGCTCCCCCCGCCGAGCAACGTCAACGAGCACGTCTCCCGCTTCGACCCCCGAGCGGCCGCCCAGGAGTTCGAACACGAGCTCTCCCCGGGCATGCGTGACGAGCCGCTGCCCGGCGGCGAGAATGTCAAGCGCATCATCGGCCTCGTGGCCGGCCCCCTGCTCGCCGTCGCCCTGTTCCTGCTGATGCCGGGCGACCTCGGCGTCTGGCCCCGCCTCGTCGCCGCCACCGCCGTGCTCATGGCCGTGTGGTGGATGACCGAGGCCCTGCCCATCCCCGCCACCGCCCTGCTGCCGCTCGTCGTCTTCCCGCTCGGCGTGCCCGCCGAGGAGTCCGACGGCGGCATCACCTTCGACGCCGTCGGCGCGAGCTACGGCAACAACATCATCTTCCTGTTCATGGGCGGTTTCATGCTCGCCCTGGCCATGCAGCGGTGGAACCTGCACCGGCGCATCGCGCTCGGCGTCCTGAAGTTCATGGGCGCCAGGACCGTGAACCTCGTCCTGGGCTTCATGATCGCCACCGGGTTCATCTCCATGTGGGTGTCCAACACCGCCACTGCCGTGATGATGCTCCCCATCGGCGTGTCCATCCTCGTGCTCGTCCAGCGCTACGGCACGGACGGCGCCCTGACCGCGGACGAGGCAGCGGGCCAGGCCGACCGCCCCGCCGCGCCCGCATCCGCGCCCGGCGAGGCCCCCACGCAGGCCGAGATCCGCTCCCTCACGAAGACGAACTTCGGCACCGCGCTCATGCTCGGCATCGCCTACGCCGCGTCCATCGGCTCGCTCGGCACCATCATCGGCACCCCGCCCAACACCCTGCTCGCGGGCCACATGGCCGCCGAGCACGGCGTGGAGATCGGCTTCGGCCAGTGGATGCTGGTCGGCGTGCCGATCGCCGTCGTCCTGCTCTTCGCGTGCTGGTTCCTGCTCACCCGCGTGCTGTTCCGCCCGGAGATCGACGAGGTCCCCGGCGGCCGCGACCTGATCGCCACCGAGCTGGCCCGCCTCGGCCGCATGAGCGCCCCCGAGGCCAAGGTCCTCGCCGTCTTCGTCCTCGCCGCGCTGGCCTGGATCACCGTGCCGCTGATCTCCGAGTACGTCCTGGACCTGACGTCCCCGCTGCTCTCGGACGCGGCCATCGCCATCGTCGTCGGACTCATCCTGTTCCTCCTGCCGGCCGGTGGCGGGGCCGGGCGCGGCGTGCGCCTGCTCGACTGGGAGGCCGCGAAGGAGCTGCCGTGGGGCGTGCTCCTGCTATTCGGCGGCGGCCTGGCCCTGTCCGGTCAGTTCTCCAAGTCGGGCCTGTCCACGTGGCTCGGTGAGCAGGTCAAGGGCCTCGGCGACATCCCCGTGTGGGTGCTCGTGGTGATCGCCGCCGTCGGCATCCTGCTGCTGACCGAGATGACCTCGAACACGGCCACCGCGGCCACGTTCCTGCCCGTCGCCTCCGGCGTGGCCCTGGGCACCGGCGTCGCCCCGCTCATGCTGGCCGCGCCCGTCGCCCTCGCCGCGACCTGCGCGTTCATGCTGCCCGTGGCCACCCCGCCGAACGCCATCGCGTACGGCTCCGGCTACGTGACCATCGGCCAGATGGTGAAGGGCGGCGTGTGGCTGAACATCATCGCCGTCGTGCTGATCTCCATCGCGTCGATGACCCTGCTCGTCTGGGTCTTCGGGCTCTGAGTCCCTGACCACCCGCCGGCCCGGAACGCCGAGGCCCGGGCACGCCGAGGCCCGCAGACGCGCCGCTACGCCGGCGTCGTGACGGCGAGTCTGCGGGCCTCAGCGAGGAGACGAGGGGCGCGGTCAGGCCTCGGCGTCGCGGCGGCGTCCGCCGAGCGAGCGGGACTCGTCACCCACCCGCTTGAGCTCGGCGCGCAGCTCCTTGGGCAGGGAGAAGATGATGTCCTCCTCGGCGGTCACCACCTCGTCCACCTGCCCGTAGCCGTACTCGGCGAGCAGCGCGAGCACCTCCTGGACCAGCACCTCGGGCACGGACGCGCCCGAGGACAGGCCCACGGTGGCCACGCCCTCGAACCAGGACTCGTCCACCTGGTTGGCGAAGTCGACGCGCTCGGCGCGGGAGGCCCCGTACTCGGCGGCGACCTCCTTGAGGCGCACCGAGTTCGAGGAGTTCGCCGAGCCCACGATGATCACCAGGTCGCACTCCGGCGAGATCGACTTGATGGCCGCCTGCCGGTTGGAGGTGGCGTAGCAGATGTCGTCCGAGGGCGGGTCCTGCAGGTTCGGGAACCGCTCGCGCAGCACGGAGACGATCTCGAGGGTCTCGTCCACGGAGAGCGTGGTCTGGGAGAGCCAGATCAGGTTGTCCGGGTCGTCCACCTGGACGGTGCGGGCCTCGGCGACGTCGTTGATCACCGTGGTGTGCTCGGGCGCCTCGCCGAACGTGCCCTCGACCTCCTCGTGGCCGTCGTGGCCGATCAACAGGATCCGCTTGTCCTGCTTGGCGAAGCGCACGGCCTCGCGGTGCACCTTGGTCACGAGCGGGCACGTGGCGTCGATGGTGTGCAGGTTGCGCTGGGCGGCCTCCTCGACGACGGCCGGGGACACGCCGTGCGCGGAGAAGACGGTCAGGGCGCCCTCGGGCACCTCGTCCAGCTCGTCGACGAACACCACGCCGCGCTCGGTCAGGGTGTCCACGACGTGCCGGTTGTGGACGATCTCCTTGCGCACGTACACGGGGGCGCCGTGGTGCTCGAGGGCCTTCTCGACGGCGACGACGGCGCGGTCCACGCCGGCGCAGTAGCCACGGGGGGCGGCCAGCAGCACGCGCTTCTCACCGGACACGGGCGCGGCCGCCTCCACCTCCTCACGGGATCGGCGAACGCGCGGGACCTGCGGCATCCCGAGGCCGACGGCGGACGGACGGGCGGAGACGGAGGGAGTGGACATGCCCTCCATGCTATCGGCCGGGACGCAGACCGGGCCCGGGCTTCGCCGCGGGCTCAGCGCGACGTGACGTCGGCCGCGGTGTGGGAGCGGCCCACCGCGGGGGGACCGTCCACCCGGGCGGCACGGACCCGCCCACGCCGAGCGACCCACAGCTCCGCCAGGGCCAGCAGCAGGCCCGCGGCCAGCACGATCCAGCCCAAGGTGGTCAGGGTCTGGGGGTAGGGGGCGACGGCGGCCGCGAACGCCGGGCCCGCGGCCTCCTCCATCTGCTGGACGAACGCGGCCACCCCCGGGGAGGCCCCCTCGGGCGCCGTGAGGTGGACCGCGTCCGGACCCAGACGGGCGCCGCCGATCAGCCCACCGACCAGGGCGACCGCACCCGCCACGGCCACGGCGGGGCCCCGCCGCCGTCGGGGGGCGAGCAGCAGGGCGCCCACGAGCGCCAGCACGGAGGCCGCGGCGGCCCAGCGCCAGTGCGCGGAGGCGTCCACCCAGCGGTGCACGGTGGCCCGATCCGTGCCGTCCAGGGCGTCGATGCGCGCGTCCATGCGCAGCGCGGTGCTGTCCCGCAGCTCCGCGGCGCGGTCGTACAGGGGCGCCAGCAGCGTGTCCGCGGCCCAGTCGCCGACGTCCGCGCCCACGATCGTCTCCAGCAGCGCCTGCCCGGGCAGGTCGAACCGGTCCTCGCGCAGGTCACGTTCGATGTCGCCCAGGGCGGCGGTGATCCCGGACTGCGCGACGGGACCGAACGGGATGGTCACGTCCGCGCCCGAGCCGGGCTCGTCCGCGCCCTGCGGGTCCTCGAGCTGGGCGAGCCAGGCGCGCCGGGCCTCGTCAGCGGTGTCGGACCAGCCCTGCACCAACTGCGGGTCGTCCGCCACGCGCTGGGCCAGCGGGCGCAACAGGTCCTCGGCCGTCTGGGCCAGCGGGCCCGGCACCTGCTCGGGGATGGCGTCGTGCACGACGTCGTCGATCACCCCCGGCACGGCGGCGCGGACCTCGGGGTCCACGGCGACCTGCTCCGTCACCCCGCGCAGCAGCTCCGGGCGGTGCGTCGCCTCGTCGACGAGGGCGCCGGCCGTCGCGAGCACCGCCAGCAGGCCCGCCAGGGCTGCGACGAGGAAGCTGAGGGTGGTGCGCATGAGGTCCTTTCCGTTCCGTTCCGACCCCGTCGAGCGTACTGATCCTGGCCGGAGGTTCCCCGGTCTGAGCGCCCCGACCGGTCCGGCGGCGGCCCCGCGGGACGCCGGGGCGCCGTCTTGCGCGTCCGGCGAGGGCGGTACGGTGGGCCCGTGCCCGGGCGGACCGGGCGCGGACAGGAGGGACCCGGATGGACCAGCCCGTGACCGAGGGCGCCTCGGCGGCGCCGGACGTGCCCGTCTCGGCACCCGCCCGCGCGGGCGAGACCTCCGCCGAGCGGCCGTGGCCCCTGCGCCGGCTCTCCGAGAACCTCAAGGCCCACATCGAGCGTGCCCCCGCCACGTGGATCGAGGGCCAGCTCATCGAGTTCAAGAACAACCGCGGCAACGTCTACATGACCATGCGGGACCTCGAGGAGGAGGTCTCCCTGCCGCTCACCGCCTGGCGGAACGTCGCCATGACCCTGGACGGGACCGTCCAGCAGGGCTCCCGCGTGGTGGCGCGCGTGAAGCCGAACTTCTGGCTCAAGGCCGGGCGCCTGTCCATGAACGTGCAGGAGATGCGCCCGGTCGGCCTCGGCGATCTGCTGGCCCGCGTGGAGCTGCTGCGCCGGGCCCTCGCCGAGGAGGGGCTGACCTCCCCCGCGCGCAAACGGCCGCTGCCCCTGCTCCCCCACCGGATCGGGCTCATCACCGGCCGGGACTCGGACGCGAAGAAGGACGTGCTGCGCAACACGCTGCTGCGTTGGCCTGCGGCCGAGTTCGAGATCCGTGAGGTCGCCGTGCAGGGAGCCGAGGCCCCTCGGCAGGTGGCCGCCGCGCTCGCCGAGCTCGACGCCGACCCGGCCGTGGACGTCATCGTCATCGCCCGCGGCGGCGGCGCGCTCGAGGAGGTCGTGCTCCCCTTCTCGGACGAGGCGCTGGTGCGCGCCGTGGCGGCGGCGCGCACGCCCGTCGTCTCGGCGATCGGCCACGAGGCGGACCGTCCGGTCCTCGACGACGTCGCTGACCTGCGCGCCTCCACGCCCACGG
The DNA here is from genome assembly GCF_022664405.1 of Micrococcus luteus. Classification (NCBI taxonomy): domain Bacteria; kingdom Bacillati; phylum Actinomycetota; class Actinomycetes; order Micrococcales; family Micrococcaceae; genus Micrococcus; species Micrococcus luteus. Next base: position 15,233 of record NZ_JAKRLB010000006.1, read on the forward strand.
ACGCGGCCAAGCGGATCGTGCCGGACGCGGCCCAGGAGGCCGCGGGACTCGCCGACGCGCGCCTGCGGCTGGCCTCGGCCGTCGAGCGCCGCGTGCGCGCCGAGGCCGAGGGGCTCGCGGCCCTGCGCTCCCGGCCCGTGCTGGCCCGCCCGCACGTGATGGTGGACACGCGGCAGGAGGAGACGGACCGGTGGCGCGAGCGCGGCCGGTCCGCCCTGGGCCACCGGCTCGTCCGCGAGGAGGACGCCCTCACGCAGCTGCGCGCCCGCGTCCGCGCCCTGTCCCCGCAGCGCACTCTCGACCGCGGCTACGCCGTGGTCCAGCACGCCGGACAGGTCGTGCGCGACGCGGACCAGGTCGCCCCGGACGACCGGCTCGACATCCTCGTGGCGGCCGGGCGGATCGTCGCGGACGTCGTCGCGACGCATCGGACCACCCCGACCCCATCCCACGAGAGGACACGACAGGCATGAGTGAACAGGGCATGGAGCAGACGCAGGACGCGGGCCGCCCCAGCGGTGTGGAGGGCTTCACCTCCGCGGACGTCTCGGACGTGGCCCGGATGAGCTACGAGCAGGCGCGCGCCGAGCTGGTGGAGACCGTGGGGAGGCTGGAGGCCGGTGGCGCCGGCCTCGAGGAGTCCCTGGCCCTGTGGGAGCGCGGGGAGGCGCTGGCCGACCGCTGCCAGGCCTGGCTCGACGGCGCCCGCGCCCGCCTCGACCAGGTGCGCGGCGAGGCCGCCCCCGACGCCGACTGACCCCGCCCCCCACTTTCGTTCGGGAAACGGCGGCCTTCGGGGCGCTTTCGTTCGGGAAACGGCGGCCTTCGGGGCGCTTTCGTTCGGGAAACGGCGGCCTCCGCCACGCTGTCGTTCGAGAAACGGCGGGGGCGGGGGCCATCGGCCCCCGCCCCCACGCGACTCGCGCCCGACGTCGGTCAGGCGGTCTGGTCCTCGTGCTTCCCCTCGCCCAGCTCCTCCACGAGCTTGGCGTTGAAGGCGTCGAGGTCGTCCGGGGTGCGCGAGGTGGTCAGCCCGTTGTCCACGACGACCTCCTCGTCCACCCACTGGGCGCCCGCGTTCTTCAGGTCAGACTCCAGGGACGCGTAGCTGGTCAGACGGCGACCGTCCACGACGCCGGCCTCGATCAGGGTCCACGGGGCGTGGCAGATGGCCGCCACCGGCTTGTGCTGCTCGAAGAAGGCACGCACGAACGCCTGGACGTCCTTGTCGATGCGCAGGGTGTCCGCGTTCAGGGTGCCACCCGGCATCACGAGGCCGTGGAAGTCCTCGGCCTTGGCGTCCTTCACCGTCGTGTTCACCTCGAAGGACTCGCCGTGCTCCCAGTCGGACTTCATCGCGGTGATGGTGCCGGACTTCGAGGAGACGAGCACGGGGGTCGCACCCGCGGCGATCACGGCCTCCCACGGGGAGGTCAGCTCGACCTGCTCGACACCGTCGGTCGCGAGGAACGCGACGGTCTTGCCGGACAGCGGGGCGTTCTGGACAGCGTTCTCAGTCATGAGTGCACCTTTCGGATCGGGTCCGGCGCGCCTCTGCGGCGCCCGGTGTTCCTCCATCCACTCACCGCGACCACGTGCTTGGCAAGGTCCGGCCACCACGGCCCGCCCATCGCGACGACGGCGGCGTTCAGCCCTCCAGCAGCCGACGGCGGGCCGCCGCGACGTCGAAGTCCGCCTCCGGCCAGTCCAGCCCCATCCCCTGCAGGGTCTCGATGATCAGCTGCTGCACCGCCAGCCGCGCGAACCACTTGCGGTCCGCCGGCACGATGAACCACGGCGCGTCCTCGGTGTCCGTCCGCTCGATCGCGATCCGGTACGCGTCCATGTACTGGTCCCAGTAGGCGCGGTCGTCGAGATCGGCCTCGCTGAACTTCCAGTGCTTCGTGGGGTCGTCCAGGCGGGCCAGCAGCCGCTCGGCCTGCTCCTCCGGCGAGATCCGCAGCATCACCTTGACGATCCGCGTCCCCGCGGCGCGCACGGCCGCCTCGAACTCGAGGATCGCCCCGTACCGCTCCTCCACCTCGGCCAGCGGGGAGAGCCCGCGCACGCGGTGCACGAGCACGTCCTCGTAGTGCGAGCGGTCGAACACGGAGACCAGGCCGGGCCGCGGCAGGTGCGGGCGGATGCGCCACAGGAAGTCGTGGGCGCGCTCCTCCGGGGTCGGCGCCTTGAACGCGTGCAGGTGGACGCCCTGCGGGTCCATCGCCCCGATCACGTGACGCATGATCCCGCCCTTGCCGGCGGTGTCCATGCCCTGCAGGACCACCAGCAGGGACGGCACCTCCCCCACGGGCGCGTCGCGCACCGACTGGGCGAACAGCAGCTCCTGCAGGTCGGCGAGCGCCCCGCCGCGCGCGGCCAGGTCCTTCTTGCCCTTCGCCTTGTCCCCGCCGTAGCCGGGCGTCGCGGCGGCGTCGACGTCGGCCGGGCCCCGGACCTCGTCCCCGCGGCGGGCGGCGAACAGCTCCCGCGCGGGGGCGTCGAAGACACTGTGGCCGTCGGTGGCGCGGGCGGGTCGGCCCGCCTCGGCGTCCGAGGTGTCACCCATGGCGCTCCCTCCAGTCCTCGAGGAAGTCCTCGAGGCGGTCCAGGGCCACGCTCAGGTCCTCCACGCTGGGCAGCGTGACGAGCCGGAAGTGGTCGGTGTGCGGGTAGTTGAACGCCCCGCCGTGCGAGACGAGGATCTTCTTCGCCCGCAGCAGCTCGATGACGAACGCCTCGTCGTCGTCGATCGCGTAGACCTCCGGGTCCAGCCGCGGGAACAGGTAGAGGGCGCCGTGGGCCGGCTGCACGGACACGCCGGGGATGGCGTTCAGGCGGTCCTGGGCGAGGTTGCGCTGCTCGAGCAGCCGGCCGCCGGGCAGGACGAGGTCGTTGATGGACTGGTAGCCGCCCAGTGCCACCTGGATGGCGTGCTGCGCTGGCACGTTGGCGCACATCCGCATGTTGGCCAGCAGGGTCAGCCCCTCGAGGAAGTCTGCGGCCCGGTGCTTCGGCCCGGACACGGCCACCCAGCCGGAGCGGTAGCCCGCCACCCGGTATGCCTTGGACAGGCCGGAGAACGTCAGGGTGAGCACGTCGTCGGACAGGCCGGCGGCGTTGATGTGGCGGGCGCCGTCGTAGGTGATCTTCTCGTAGATCTCGTCCGCCATGAGGACGAGGTTGTGGCGGCGGGCCACGTCCACGATGCCCTGCAGCACAGCGCGGGAGTAGACCGCGCCGGTGGGGTTGTTCGGGTTGATCAGGACGATGCCCTTGGTGCGCTCCGTGACGAGGGACTCGATGTGCTCGAGGTCGGGCTCCCAGCCCTCCTCCTCGACGCAGCGGTAGTGCACCGCCCGACCCCCGGCCAGGGTGGTGGCGCCGGTCCACAGCGGGTAGTCGGGCGAGGGGACGAGGATCTCGTCGCCGTCGTCGACCAGGGCCTGCAGGACCATCGTGATCATCTCGGACACGCCGTTGCCGATGAACACGTCGTCCACGCCGATGTCCCGGATGCCCCGGGACTCGTAGTACTGCGAGACGGCGGTGCGCGCCGAGTAGATGCCCTTGGAGTCCGAGTAGCCCTGCGCGTGCGGCAGGTGCTGGTGCATCGCCGCCAGGACGGCGTCCGGCGCCTCGAAGCCGAACGGGGCCGGATTGCCGATGTTCAGCCTCATGATCCGGTGGCCCGCGGCCTCCATCCGCTGTGCCTCCTCCAGGATGGGGCCGCGCACGTCGTAGCGGACGTTCAGCAGCTTGGCGGACTGGCGGATCTGGCGGGGATGCGGGGTCGGCATGCCCCCATCATGGCACCCCCCGGGCGGTGTGCATCACAGTCGCGGTCGTGCGACGAGGGCCGGCGCCCCTCCCTCGCGCGAGCTCAGAACCAGGAGCCGCGGGGCACGAACCAGTCCTCGGGCGCGTCCTCCAGGCCATGGTCCACCAGCCAGTACTGCGCGGCCTCGGCGGGCGGGAGCGGGTCGTCGCCCGTGGTGAGCCGTTCGAGTTCCCGCAGGCCGTCGCCGTCGAGGGCGGACATCACCTCGGCGATGCGCCGTTCGGCGTCGTCGTCCAGCATCGCGGCGGAGCCGACGGCGGTCAGTCGCCCCTCGGGGAGCACGCGGCCGTCGTCCTCGAGCGGGACGAGGGTGCTCGCGTCGATCTCCGGATCCGTGCCGGTCAGAAGCGCGACCTGGGCCTCGTCCGCGACGACGGCGGCGGCCGGGTCCTCGGTGTCGGCCAGCCAGGTCTCGGGGCGACAGCCGGCGAGCCGGTCCAGGCGGACGCGCAGGGCCGCGGCCGCGTCCGCCGCGGAGGTCAGGGCCGGGGGTGCGACGGCGGTGAGTGACTCGCACCGGCCGTTGAGGTCCGTGATCGACTCGAGCTCGAGCCGGGCCGCGGTCGTCTGGGTGACGACCGCGGTCAGGCGCAGCACGCCCGCCGACGAGGACAGCGCCGCCGGGGCCTCGTCCTGCGGTGTCCCCGCCGCGGCCGTCTCCTCGGCGAGCAGCGTCTCGAGGACGCGCCCGGCCGCCGGGGCGTCCGCCGCGGGGTCGCCGACGGGCAGCGCGGTGGGGCTCGGGGCGGCGGTGGAGGCGGTGGCCGAGGGGGTGGGCACGGTGCCCGTGGACGTGCCGGCCTCCGTCCCGGTCGGCGTCGGCGTGGGCGTCGGCGTGGGCGGGGACGGCAGCGCCGCTGCGGGGTCGGCGGCGGCGGCCAGGGCCAGGGTGTCCACGACGGCGACCGTGTCCCCGCCGGCGGCGGACCACGCGGGCTGTTCCACGGCGACGCCGTCCTCGTCCGCCACGGCGTGGCCGTGCAGGCGCAGGTGACGGGCCAGGACCGCCGCGACGGCGGCCTCCAGGCCCTCGCCGCCGTGCACGACCGTGATCGGCGCGCCTGACGCCGAGGGCGTCGGCGGGGCGTCCGCCTGCGGCGCGCACGCCCCCAGGGCCAGCGACAGCACGAGGGCGGAGGCGGCGAGGGCCACGGGGCGTCGGTGGGCGGGGCGGCTCACGCGGCCACCCCGGCACGGGCGAGCGCCTCGGTGACCCAGGAGGCGGTGCGCAGCCCGCTGAGCTCCGCGAGGTCGAACCAGCGCGCGTCCGTCGAGGATCCCCCGACCTCAGGGCGCAGGACGCCGCCCGTGATGCGGGCGGTGTAGAGGACCTGCACGGTGAGCAGCGGCAGCGGCTCGCCCCGCAGGCGCTTCTCCGCCGGGATCGTCCCGGTCGTGACGCCCAGCAGGCCCGTGAGCTCGGCGGTGTGGCCGGTCTCCTCCCAGACCTCGCGCAGGCACGCCTCCTCCGGGCTCTCGCCGAGCTCGATGCCGCCACCGGGCAGCGTCCACTGCAGGAACTCGGGCCCCTGCCACGAGCTGAGCAGGACGCGGCCGCCGTCCACGATCAGGGCGTAGGCGCCGGCGCGCGTCTGGAACGGGCCGGCGGGGTGCACTCCGGCGGCATCCGGGGCGGCGGGGGTGGTGCTCATGGCTGCGGGCTCCTGGCGGCGGTGGGACGGCCCGCGGCGGGCGACGCTGCGGGCCCGGCCAGTCTACGAGCACCGCCCACCGCGAACAGCGGCACGGCCCACCGACCCGCGCCCTAGGCTGGAGGACCAGCCGTCCCACCCCCGGAAGGAGCAGCGCCCGTGGACACCCCGCAGGACCCGCCCCGCCGGGACGACCCCTCCGGCGGCCCCGTGGAGTCGGCCGTCGACGCCGCCCTGGACCGGGTGCACGCCCTGCTCCGGCAGGCCCGCGTCACCGCGGCGCCCGACGCCCCGTCCGCCCTGGACGCCCGCGGCTGGTGGGAGCTCTCCCTCGAGGCCGCGCTGCGCGACGAGCCCCGGGAGTCCGCGCGCCTCGCCGACTCCGGCCTGGCCGCGCTCGTGCCCGGCCAGGACGACGTCCGCCTCGCCCTGCTGCGGGCGCTCGCCGTCGCCGCGGGCCAGGTCGGGGACGAGGCCGCCCTGACCCGTTGGGTGGAGGCCCGGGCGGCGCTGCTGCGCCACCTCGGCCGGCCCCGGCAGGCCGGGCTCGAGTCCCAGCTCGGCGCCGCCCTCGTGCGCGATCCGGACACGGTCGAGGCGGCGGTGCTGGCCGGCGTCGTGGAGGACGAGCCGGGCGCTCCCGGCGAGGACCCCGGGGACACCGTCCTGCCCGAGGCCGCCCTGGCCCTGGCCGTGCACCGCGTGCACACCGGGGACCTGGACACCGCGCTCGAGCTGGCCCGCCGCGTCATCGCCGTCCTGGGCGGGCTGCGCGCGGCCGGTGCCCTGCTGCCCACCGGCTCGTGGTCCAGCGCGCACCTGCTGCTCGCCCGCCTGCACCTGTGGCGGGGCGAGCACGCCGAGGCGGACGCGGTGGCCGCCGTCGTCACCGCGCTGCCCGCCGCCCGGGCCGTCCTCGCCTCCGCCACCACGGTGCGGGCGATCGCCGCCCACGAGCTGGACCGTCCGACGGCGGCCCTCGACCTGGCGCTCGAGGCGGCGGAGCGGATGGCCTCGGTCGGGCTGCGGCGCGGCGCCGCCTCCGCGGCGGCCCTGGCCGGGCGCGTGGCCGGCGACCTCGACGGGTTCGAGGAGGTCGCCGTGGCCGCGTGGGAACTGGCCTCCGTGCACGCGGAGAAGGCCGAGGCGCCGGAGGCCTCGAGCCTGAGCTACTGGTGGGCGCACCAGCTCGTGCTCGCCGGCCGCGCCGACGAGGCCGAGCCCCTGCTCGCCCGGCTGGTGCGCCGCGAGGCCACCCACGGCCGGGACGTCGAGCAGGCCCGCGCCCTCGTGGACCTCGGCCACGCCCACCACGACCAGGACCGCGCCGAGAACGCGCTGCCCCTGTGGCGGGAGGCGGCCGGCCTGTTCGAGGCCCACGGCCAGTGGGAGGACGCCGCCCGCACGCTCCTGGCCGCCGGCGCCCTCGTGAACCGCGAGCGCGACGCACGCACCCGGCCCTCCGCCCTCGACCTGTTCGAGCGGGCGGTCGCGGCCGCGCGCCAGGCGGTGGACGAGGACCCGGCGGTGCTGCCGGCCGCGCTGCACGCGCACGGGTACCTGCTGTGCGAGTCGGGCCAGGCGGAGGGCCTCGACCTCCTCGACGAGGCGCTCGCCCTCGTGCGGGACGCCGGCGCCGACTGGCAGGTGGCCGACTACACGGACACCCGCGCCCGGGCCCTGTGGTCGCTCGAGCGGGGGCCGGAGGCGATCGCCACCGCGCTGCAGGCCGCCGACCTGTTCACCGCCGCCGGGGACCGCGAGGGCGCCGCGCAGGCCGAGCTCTTCGCCGCCTACGTGGTGGCCGAGGACGGCAGCCCCGAGCAGGCCGCGACGCTCTTCCGCCTGGTGTGCGACGCCACCGACTCCACGCTCGTGCGCCTCGGCGCGCTCACGGGCCTGCACCAGTGCCTGTCCACCCTCGGGGACCACGACGGCGCCGCGCGCGTCCGGGACGAGCTCGACGCGCTCCGGGAGGGGCTCGGCGCGGACTGACCGCCGCTCGAGGGGGTGGCCCGGCCCGGTGGCCCGGCCCGGCCCGACGGTGGCGCAGCCGCCGCGGGTCACAGGCCGACGCGGGCCAGGGCGGCGTCGGCGGCGGCACGGCGGGCGGACCGCACGGCGCGGGGCGCGGTCGGCTGCGCCGCGAGGGCGGCGAGCACGAGCGCGACACGGGCGGCCAGCGCCACCTCGTCGACCTCGGTGCGGGCGTGGTGCCGGAACCGTGCGGCCACGGCGCGCAGTGCGGCGCCGCCGGCGCCGAGGTCCACGGCGCCCGCCTCGAGATGGGCGATCAGGACCGCCCAGTCGTCCACGCGGTGTCCCATGCCCAGGTCGTCGGCGTCCAGCACGCCGGTGATCCGCTCCCCCGCCGCGTCCACGTGCAGGTTCCCCGGGTGCAGGTCGCCGTGCACGGGCACGCGCGGGCCGGGGTCCCCGGCCGCGAGCCCCGCGCGGAGCCGGTCGGCGCGGACGGCGGTCTCGTCCTGGGCCTCGGGGTCCAGCACGACGGCGGCCCACATGGCGTGCTCGAGCAGGACGGCGGGTCCGCCGGCGTCCGCGTCGGCGCCCCCGGCCGCCCCGGCCATGGGGCCCGCCGGGCCGGGGGGCTCCTCGGGCACCGGCGGCAGCCGGTCCAGCAGCGCGGCGACCCGCGCGGGGTCGAGCGCGGCAGCCTCGGGCCCGGCCAGCAGCGCCCGCCAGGGCAGGCCCGGCACGCTCGCGAGCGGGAGCACCCCGTGCTCCGGCGCCGCGCGGACGGCGGGCACCGGCACCCCGGCCGCCCCCGCGGCGGCCATGCGCCGGGCGACCCGTGCGGCGCGCGCGGGCGGGAGCACCTTCAGGAACGTGCGGGCCACGACGCCGTCGTCGCCGGTCGCCTCGACGGCCAGGACCGCCCGGTCCCGCGGCCGGTAGCCGCGCCACGTGAGGCGGGCCCGGCCCGGCGCCGTGCCGAGCAGGGCCGCGAGCGCATCCGGGTCGCCGGTCAGCGTGAGGCCCGGCAGGACGGGGTCGGCGGGGGCCCACCACCACAGGGTGCCGTCCTCCAGGATCCCGCGCTCGCCCGGGACGGGCGGGCACGCCGCGGCGGGGGCGGCGGGGTGCCGGGGGTCGCGGGCGAGGACGAGGGTGCGGGAGCGCACGCGGGCGTCGCCCGCGCGTCCGGTCATCACGTCCAGGTCCAGGACGCGCGCGAGCCGACGCCCCCGCTGCAGGTGCAGGGCGTCGGCGCGGGTGCGCAGCCAGCGCTCCCCCGACGCGCGGACGGCCTGGCGCGCGGCGGCTCGGTCGATGCTCACGGGCGTGGCCGCCCGGCGGGGCTCAGCAGGCCCGGCGCCGCGCCAGGACGTTGTCCAGGTCCAGGGCGGCGATGTCCTGCTCGGCGGCGGCGCTGATCTGATCGTCCGCCGTGTGTGCGCCGTCCTGGAGCCGGGTGTCCGCGCCGGTGGGGGCGGGGGTCTCGAGCGGCGCCGGCAGGGGGCGGGCCATCTCCGGGGCGTCCAGGTAGGTGGGGCGCGGCACCGCGGGGATGGTCACGGCGCGGTCCGCTGCGGGGGCGCCGGCGGAGGCGGTCACCACCACGGGATCGACCCGGGACGCGGCGGGCGCGGCGGCCGGACGCGGCGCCTCGGTCTCGAAGGCCAGCACGGTCTCCAGCACGCGGCGGTCCCGCTCGGGGTCCGCCGCCGGGGCCTCGCGCTCCTCGGCCGCCGGGGCGGCGGGGCGCTCCGGGACGACGACGGCGGCGGCGGGCCGGGCGCGACGGGTGCGGTCGCGGACCGCGAGGGCCCGCAGGCCGGCCAGCCCGGCCACGGCGAACAGGAGCGACCAGCCGGCCAGGGCAAGGGTGCCCGCGCCAAATGCCGCGGCGAGCCCGGCCACGAGGAACACGAGCAGGGCCACGAGGGCGGCGAGGAACAGCGCCGTGCGCCCCCACCGGATGTGCAGGCCGGTCCGGCCGCGGGCGGTGCGCGCCGCGTCGGCGGCGGCGCTCAGGCGGCCCGAGAGCCGGGCGGTCAGGGCACGGACGGCGGGCGAGCTCTGCAGGCGGTGCATGAAGGACCTCGGCATCGACGGGCGGGCGGGGGCGGACGCGAGACGATGGCGGCGCAGCACGAGCCGCCAGGCCAGGAAGGCCACGAGGGCCACGATGACCAGCGACGCGCTCACCCGGGCGTCGGCCAGCGCGTCGAGCGCGGCCTGCACGGCCGTCGTCGGCGCGGTGGTCTCATCCATGCGGTCAGCCTAGCGCCGGGGGCGGACCGGCCCGGCCATCGCGGCGTGTCCTCACGCGGCGTGTCCCTCCGGGCCGCTCAGGGGCGCGGCCGGGTGGCCAGCCACCGGGCCAGCAGGCCCTCGGGGACCTCCTCGGCGGTCACCGCGAACGTCCGGTGGTCCCGCCAGGCGCCGTCCACGTGCAGGTACGCGCGCCGCAGGCCCTCGTCGCGCAGGCCGAGCTTCGCCACGACCCGCAGGCTGGCCGCGTTCTCCGGGCGGATGTTGACCTCGACCCGGTGCAGACCGGCGCCGCGGAACGCCCAGTCCGTCGCCATGGCCACGGCCGTCGGCGTCAGCCCCCGGCCGGCCTCGCGACGGTCGACCCAGTAGCCGATCGAGCCGGAGAGCAGCGAGCCGTACTGGATCCCGCCCAGGGACAGCAGCCCCACCAGACGGTCTCGGTCCGGGCGGTCGTCGTCGAGGACCATGCCCCACGTGTAGGCGCTGCCGTCCCGGCCCTGGCGGCCGTGCCAGCGGACCATCTGCCCGAACGATGACGGGCCCGCGCCCGGCACGGGGCTCGTGGCGTCCCACGGCGTCAGCCACTCCCGGTTGTGCGCCCGCTGCTCCTCCCACGCCTCCCGGTCCCGCCGCCGCAGCGGCCGCAGGGCGAGGGTGCCGTGCCGCAGGGTCACGGGCCAGGGGGAACGCTGCCAGGACATGGCGTCGATCCTATGCGCGGCCGGGCGCGGCTCCGGTGCGGCGGGCATCATGGGGACATGCGCACTCCCCCTCCCGTGCCCGAGCCCGCCACCACGGGCCCCGTCGCCGGCGTCGACGACGTCGTGGACGCCAAGGCCGCCCTGCGTGCCCGCCTGCGCGCCGCCCGCCGCGACCGCTCCCCCGCGCGCCGCGCCGCCGAGTCCGCGGCCGCCGTCGAGCACCTGTGGGCGTGGCTGGGTCCGCGCGTGGCCGCGGCGACCGCGGGCGGGGCCGCCCCGGTGGTGGCCACCGTGCTGCCGATGGCCACCGAGCCGGACACCGGTGTGCTGCGCACCCGCCTGCTGGCCGCGGGGGCGCGGGTGCTCGTCCCCGTGATCGAGCCGGAACGACGCCTCAGCTGGGCTCCGTGGCACCCGGAGGCCGCGACGGCGCGCGCCGCGAACGCCCCCGTGGACGAGCCCGTGGGCGAACGACTCGGGACCGACGCGCTGGCGGCGGCGGCCGCGGTGGTCATGCCGGCGCTCGCGGTGGCCGAGGACGGGATGCGCCTGGGCCAGGGCGGGGGCTACTACGACCGCTTCCTCGCCGAGCTGCCGCAGGCCGTGCCCACCGTGGCCCTCGTGTTCGAGGACGAGCTGCTGCCGGCGGGCGCCATCCCCGCCGAGCCCACGGACCGACCCGTGGACGGCGTCGTCACCGCGGCCGGGCTGCGCTGGATCTGAGCCCGGCCCGCGGCGCGGAGTAGCATCGAGGGTCGGATCCCCCCAGAATCGCGCGCCCCGGCGCGCCCCGAGCGAGCTGGAGCTGAGCATGCCCACCTACGCCTACCGCTGCAAGGACTGCGGCCACGCCTTCGACGCCGTCCAGGCCTTCACCGACGACGCCCTCACCGAGTGCCCCGCGTGCGGCGGCGTCCTGCGCAAGCAGTACGGCTCGGTCGGCGTGAGCTTCAAGGGCTCCGGCTTCTACCGGACCGACTCGCGCTCCGGCACCGGCTCGGCCGGCGGATCGACCTCGGACTCGGCCGCCGGGTCCTCGACGTCCTCGACGTCGTCCTCGTCCTCCGCCGCCGCGGACTGACCCGGCCGGATCGGGCCGGCTCAGCCCCAGTGGGGCGGGCGCTGCTCGCGCAGCCAGCGGTCGCGCTGGGCCTCGGCCGGGCCGGACTCGACCCCGGCCTCATGTCCGGTCGGCGCGGTCGCCGGCGACGTCCCGGCCTGCCCGGTCAGGCGGGGCATCCCGAGCAGACGCGGCTCGCGGCCGTCGGCGGTGGCCGGACCGGTGCCCGGGGCGTCTGCCCGGCGCGGTCCGCGGCGGCGCGGCGCGCCGTCAGCGGACATCGTCGTCGGTCTCGTCCGTCTCGTCCGTCGGCTCCACGCCGAGCCGGTCGGCCAGCTCGCGGGCCACGGACTCGGGGTCCGCGAACACGTCGATCGACCACAGGGTCCGGGGCTCCCAGCCGCGGGCCTCGAGCCCCTCGGGCAGGGTCCGCGAGCGCTGCCGCACCGTGAGGGCGCGGTACACCTCGCCGCCGTCGCCGGCCAGGGCCAGCGGACGGGGCGCCTCGTCCTGGTCCGCGCGCGGGTCGAGCACGGCCAGGTCCATGACGCCGCCGTGGCGGGGCAGGACGCGGGCGCCGTGCTCCTCGAGTCGGTCGCGCAGATCGGCCAGCAGCGGATCGCCCACCATGCCCACCGGGTCCGCGGCGTCGTCGCCCAGGTAGGCCTCGAGCAGCCGCAGGAACCAGAGGGCGCCGCCGTCGAGCCGGTCCTCGTCCAGGTCCGCGGCGCGCAGCGCGGAGATGAGGTGCAGGCGGCGGCGTGCCCGGGTGAGCGCGACCGTGACCATGCGCTCGCCGTCCGGGTCGGAGAAGGCGCCGAAGTGGTGCACCACGCGGCCGTGCGGGGTGCGGCCGTAGCCGGGGGTGAGGATCACGGCGTCGCGCACCACGGAGGCGGCGCGCACGACCGGCACGATCACGAACGGCTCGGCGTCGGCGGCGTCCTCGCCGCGGCCGCGGGCGAGGAACTCGTGGGCCCACGGCGCCTGCGCGGCCGTGGCCTGCACGGCGGCGGCCACCCGGCGGGCGTGCTGCTCGGACACCGTGACCACGGCCAGGGACTGCTCGGGCCGGTCGCGGATGTGCTCGAACACGCGCTCCACGGTGCGGGCGACCTCGGCGTTCGTGGACTCGACCACGTCGCCGCCGGTCATCGGGATGCCGGTGCCCTCGGGCAGGTACTCGGCCGTGACGGCACGATCCCGGCCGGTGGCCTCGCCCGCGGTGGGCAGCGCGTCCAGGGCGCCGTCATAGGCGAGCGCGGAGAGCAGGCGCACGAGGCGCCGCTCGAGGGGGCGGTGCACGGTGCGCAGCGGCAGGGTGGGCAGCACCTCGTCCAGCGCGTCGTGGGCTGAGCGCAGCGGGCGCAGGGGCCCGGCGGTCGCCGTCGGGTCCACGGAGACCTGGAACGACTGCGGGCGCCCGATCACCGGGTCGCCGAGGGCCACCACCTGGGGGGCGCGGGTGAGCGCGCCCATCGCGGTGGCCAGGGCGGTCGCGTCGGCCTCCAGCAGCACGACGACGTCGGCGCGCCACTCCGGGGGGAACTCGGACAGGGCCATGGGCGAGGTGGTGACCACCGGCACGAGCGGCTGCAGGAGCTCGGGGGTGATCGTGGCCAGGGACTCGACCGTGGGACTGCCCTGCTTGAGCAGGGTGCGCAGCACGGCCGCGTCCGCGCGATAGGTGCGCAGCGTCTCCCGCCAGCGCGCGGCCAGCGCAGCGGAGAGCCGGGCGCCGCCGCGCTCGAGATGGGCGCGGTCCAGGTCGCGGAACCCGCGCTCGACCTCGGCCAGGTCCGTGCCGCTCATCATGGCCAGGAAGTCGTCCCCGGAGATCATCGCCTCGAGCGCGGACTGCCACCACGCCAGCTCGAGCTCGGCGGTCAGGGCCTCGGTGGGCACCTCACGGTCGCGCAGGTCCTCGAGCAGCTCCGCCAGGCCGTGGTCGCGCAGGCTGTCCAGCACGAGGGTGCGCTCGGGCAGCGTGGCCAGGGTGTCGCGGTCCGCCACGAGCCCGTCGACGGCGGCCACGAGGTCGTCCACGTCGCGCTCGTCCAGCGGCCCCTCGGCCACGGCCTCCGGGGCGAGGACGGCCTCGAGCCGGCGCAGGTGCTCGCGCACCTGGCCGACGTGGCCCATCACGTGCTCGCCCTGGTCCGGCACCTGCGGGGGCGTGCCCGGCTCGGCGGCGTGGCGGTTCCAGTCCTCCAGGACGGCGGCGGCGTCCACGAGGGCGCCGTGCAGGTCCGTGGGCTGCACGCCCGGGCGGACCGCGTCCTTCGCCGCGCGGCGCAGGCGGGACCGGGCCACCGAGGACATCTCGACCAGGTGCAGGCGCCGCCACGAGCTGGTGGCGGTCGCCGCGACCAGCTGCGGCACGTCGAGGGAGAACACCTCGGGGGTGAACTCGGTGAGGGTGCGGGCCACGCGGCGGTAGAGGTCCGCCTGCTCCGCCCAGCCGGCCACCGTGCGCTCGGGGCGCAGGCCGGCCTGGGCGGCGGCGGTGTCCACGGCGCGTCGGGTGGTGTGCAGGGCCGCCGCCAGCTCGTCGGCCAGCTCCGAGGCGGCCTCGGTCTCCTGCACGTTGCGCACGCGGGCGCCGAACCAGCGGCTCTCGGTGGCGGCGGCGGAGAACGCGCCGAGCTCCCCGGCGCGCACGAGCTGCTCGCCCACGGCCTGCCGGTTCACGGTGGAGTCCAGCACGGAGCGCTTGAGGCGCACGGTGGTGGCCGGCGGCGTCTCGAGCCCGGTCAGGGCGGCCAGGGCCTGCATCGCCTGGAACGGCGAGCAGCCCCAGCGGGGGCGGACGTGGTGCAGCGAGCCGACGTGCTCCTGCAGCCGGCGCCGCCGTTCGGCCAGCGCGGCCTCGTCCCGGGCGGTGTCGGGGTCCACGGCCCGCTCGGAGCGCAGGACGGCCTGCACGAGCTGGCGGCGGAGCAGCTCGGGGTCCGCGTTGGCGGGCACATCCAGCGCGATCGAGCGCAGGTCCGCCTCCTCGAGGCGGTCGAGCACGTCGGACAGGGCGGCGGAGCGCTCGGCCACGACCAGCACGCGCCGGCCCTCCCAGGCCAGGCGTGCGGCCAGGGCGGCGGCGGTCTGGGTCTGTCCGGTGCCGGGGGCGGCCGCCACCACGAGGGACTCCCCCGCCGCGGCGTGCTCGAGCACGCGCGCCTGGGCGGCGTCGACGTCGACGACGAGGCGCTCGTCCGCCGGGGCGACGTCGTCCTCCGCGGGCGCGCCCGTGGGCTGCAGCGCCGCCGGGCGCGGCACCATGCCGGTGCCGGCGTCGTACAGGGCCTGCACGACGGGCAGATCCTCGAGGGAGGCGGGCAGCGAGGCGGTCTCCCCGAGGTCCGCGAACGTGGAGACGAGCAGGCAGTCCTCGATGTGCAGGTCCGCGATCGCGGCGGTCTCCTCGCGCAGGCGGGCGAACGCGGGGGCGGGCTCGAGGCGCGCCGTGGCGTAGGCGGCCTGCTGGTACGCCTCGGGGTCCAGGGCGATGCCGTGGTGCCGGCGCAGGTTCCGCACGAGCGCCGGGTTCAGGCGGGCCGGCTCGGTGATCTGGACCTCCAGCTCGTCCCGGCCCCGGGCGCCGCGGCGCACCGTCAGGGCCACGCGGGCCAGCAGCACGGGGGCGGAGCGGCGCTCCCGCCGGCCGTCCTCCTCGGCCGTCCACGTGGCCACGCCCACGGCGAGCGCGCCGACGTCGATGCCGCGCTCCTCCGCCAGCTCGCGGACCTTGGCACGCAGGCCGAGGGACACCTCGTGCGCCGCGTCCAGCTCCGGGCCGGCCGGCAGCAGGGTGGACAGGCGGGTGCGCCGCCCCAGCAGCAGCTGCGAGACGCCGGACGAGTTCGCCTCCGTGAGGTCGATGCTGTTGGCCGCCGAGGGCGCGAACCGCAGCATCGTGTCGTTCTCGGCGCCCGAGCCCAGAGAGGACACCCAGGCGGCCGGGTCGGGGCGGGTCTGCCCCTCGTCGGGGCGTGCGGCGGCGCGGGCGCGGGCCAGGCGCGGGAACTCCTGCTCGGTCACGTGCGTGCGGTCCTTCCTCCGTCGCCTGGGTCCAGGCGGTCTTCGTGCGGACGGCCGCCCCGGTCAGGGGCGGCCGGATGCGGCGCCGGACGCGCCGCTCACTCCCACTCGATGGTGCCCGGCGGCTTGCTGGTCACGTCGAGCACGACGCGGTTGACGCCGTCGACCTCGTTGGTGATGCGGTTCGAGATGCGGGACAGGACGTCGTCCGGGATCCGCGCCCAGTCCGCCGTCATGGCGTCCTCGCTGGTGACGGGGCGCAGGACGACCGGGTGGCCGTAGGTGCGGCAGTCACCCTGCACGCCCACGGAGCGCACGTCCGCGAGCAGCACCACCGGGCACTGCCAGATCTGGCGGTCCAGCCCGGCCGCGGTGAGCTCGGCGCGCACGATCGCGTCCGCGCGGCGCAGCAGGTCCAGGCGCTCCTGGGTGACCTCGCCGATGATGCGGATGCCCAGACCCGGGCCCGGGAACGGCTGGCGGTGCACGATGCCCTCGGGCAGGCCGAGCTCGGCGCCCACGGCGCGGACCTCGTCCTTGAACAGCTCGCGCAGCGGCTCGCACAGCTCGAACTCGATGTCGTCCGGCAGGCCGCCCACGTTGTGGTGGGACTTGATGTTGGCCGCCCCGTCCCCGCCGCCGGACTCGACGACGTCCGGGTAGAGCGTGCCCTGCACGAGGAAGCGGACCTCGGTGGCGTCCGGGTCGTGCTCGGACTCGAGGACGATGTCCGCCTGCGCCTTCTCGAAGGTGCGGATGAACCGCTCGCCGATGATCTTGCGCTTGGCCTCCGGGTCGGTGACGCCGGCCAGCGCGGACAGGAAGTCCTCGCGCGCGTCCACCATCACGAGGCGGGCGCCGCCGTGGGCCTCGCCGAACGCCTGCTCGATCTCGGCGGACTCGCCCTCGCGCATGAGGCCGTGGTCCACGTAGACGCAGGTGAGGCGGTCGCCGATGGCGCGCTGCACGAGGGCCGCGGCCACGGCGGAGTCCACGCCGCCGGACAGGCCGCAGATGGCCCGCTTGTCCCCGATCTGCTCGCGGATGCGCTCGACCTGCTCCTCGATCACGCCGCTGGCCGTCCAGTCCGCGCCCAGGCCCGCACCCACGTGCAGGAACTGCTCGAGCACCCGCTGACCGTGGGAGGAGTGGCCCACCTCGGGATGCCACTGCACGCCGAAGATGCGGCGTTCGCGGTCCTCGAACGCGGCGACGGGGGCGCCCGCGGTGGACGCCGTCACGGCGAAGCCCTCGGGCGCCTGCGTCACGGCGTCCCCGTGGGACATCCACACGACCTGCTCGAGGTCCTGGTCCGCGAACAGCACGGAGTCGGCGTCCACCGAGTCCAGGCGGGTGGAGCCGTACTCCCGGGTGCCGGTCTTGGCCACGGTGCCGCCGAGGGCGTGCGCGATCGACTGGAAGCCGTAGCACAGGCCCAGCACGGGCACCCCGGCCTCGAGGAGCGCCGGATCCAGCTGCGGGGCGCCGGGCTCGTACACCGACGACGGCCCGCCCGAGAGGATCAGCGCCGCGGGCTTGCGCTCCAGGATCTGCGCCACCGGGGTGGAGGCGGGCACGACCTCGGAGTAGACGTTGGCCTCGCGCACACGACGCGCGATGAGCTGTGCGTACTGGGCGCCGAAGTCCAGCACCAGCACCGTGGGCATCACGTCGCTGAGCGGGGCGGGGGTGTCGGGGTGGGGGGCGTTCTGCGTCACCCGTCCAGGATAGTCGAGGCGCTCAGTAGCGCCGCGCGGCGTCCGGGAAGCGGTGCAGCTCGTCCCGGACCACGCGGGTCATGCGCTTCTCCACCACGAAGGACAGGAACGGCACGACGCCGCCGCCGGCCATCGCCAGCAGGCGCAGCGGCTCCCAGCGCATCAGGGACCACAGGCGGAACGAGGCGAGCAGGTACACCACGTACATCCAGCCGTGGGCGATGAGGATGAACAGGGACAGGTTCACTCCCCCGGTCACGCTGTCCGTGGGGTGCAGCCCCAGGCCGTTGGCCTCTCCGTCCAGGGTGGTGCCGCCCGCGTAGAGCTCCACGTGCATGCCGTACTTCAGCACCATCTCCGCCACGAGCAGCAGGAGCATGATGCCGGTGATCCACGCGCACACCACGTAGAGGCGGGTGGCGGAGCGGATCTGCTGCTGGGTGCCGGCGAAACGGCGATGCTCCCGGCCTGGCCGCGGGGGCGGCTCGGGCAGGTCGGCCTCCGTGATGTCCTCGGGATCCGGCAGGCTCGCCGGGTCCACCGGCTGGGGGCCGGGGTGCTGGGTGCTCATCGGCTCTGCTCCTCTCGGGGCCCACGGGGGCCCGGGTCGCGGGGGTCGGGGCGCGCGGCCCCGTCGTCGTCGTGGTCCTGGCGTGGGTGCGCCGCGGACTGTGCCGCGACGGCCCGCTCCTTGGCCTCGCGCGCGGCCGCCCGGCGCCGCTCGAGCTCCTCGGCGCGCCACTGCGCGGCCCACTCCTCGTCGAGCCGGCGCTCGTGCTCGTCCCGGACGTGGTCGTCGCGGACGAACCGCCACCACAGGAACAGGGCGAAGCCGGCGAAGAGCATCCATTCCACGGCGTAGAAGACGTTGAGCCAGATGATCTGGGTCTCCTCCGGCTGCGGGGCCACCCACACCGGCTCGAGCCCGCCGGGGCCGGCCGCGCCCGTCTCGGCGCCCGCGGCGTCGACCATCTCGAACGCCGCGACGTACGCCGCGTAGGACGGCTCGTCCCACACGTTCACCAGCTGGGCCGGGGCCAGGCTGCGGTACAGGAGCCGGTCGGCGGTGTCCTCGGCCGCTGCCTCACGCGGCAGGGGCCCGTCCGGGGGCAGCAGGCGTCCGGTGACGGTGACCTGCCCGGCGGGCGCGGGGTCCACGACGTCGGCGCGGGCCGACCAGCCGCGGACCACCGGGACGACCTCGCCGTCCGGGGCGCCGGCCACCCGGAGGGCCGTGACCGTCCAGTAGCCGTCGCGGCCGTTCAGCAGGCGCGGGCCGACCAGGACGTCCGTGCCGGGCACGAACTCCCCTTCGACCGTGACGACCTGGTCTGCCTGCGAGCCGAGCAGGGCCTCGTAGGGACGCACGTGCTCCAGGAACGGCACGGCGTTCTCGGTCTGGGTGCGCGGCGGCGGCGCGTTCGTCTCCGCGGACTCGAACTGCCACTTGGACAGCGCCACGAAGACCGCGGCCGCCACGAGGGCCAGCACCAGGGTGGCCAGCCAGACGGGCTTGAGGGCGGTGCGCAGCACGCCGTATCAACTCTTCCGGTCGGGGTGCCGCCTCGGGGCGGCGGGGATCAGACGGTCTGGGTGGGGGTCACGAGGACCTCCACCTTCTGGAAGTCCTTGAGCTCGGTGTAGCCGCAGGTGGCCATGGCGCGCTTCAGGCCGCCCATCAGGTTGGACGTGCCGTCCGCGTGGCGGCCGGGCCCCCACAGGACCTCCTCGAGCGGAGCCACCTGGCCCACGTGGGTGCGGTGCCCGCGCGGCAGCTCCGGGTGGACGGCCTCGAGGCCCCAGTGCCAGCCGCCGCCGGGGGCGTCGGTGGCGCGGGCCAGGGCGGCGCCCAGGACGACCGCGTCCGCGCCCATGGCGATCGCCTTGACGATCTCCCCCGAGGTGGAGACGCCGCCGTCGGCGATCACGTGCACGTAGCGGCCGCCGGACTCGTCCATGTAGTCGCGGCGCGCCTCGGCGATGTCCGAGATGGCCGTGGCCATCGGCACGCGGATGCCCATGGCGCGGCGCGTGGTGGTGGACGCGCCGCCGCCGAAGCCGACGAGCACGCCGGCCGCGCCGGTGCGCATCAGGTGCAGGGCCGGCGTGTAGCCGGCCGCCCCGCCCACGATCACGGGCACGTCCAGCTCGTAGATGAACTGCTTGAGGTCCAGCGGCTCCTGGGTGGAGGAGACGTGCTCGGCCGAGACGGTGGTGCCGCGGATGACGAACAGGTCCACGCCCGCCGCCACGACGGTGCGGTAGAACTCCTGCGTGTTCTGCGGGGTCAGCGAGCCCGCGACGACGACGCCGGCCTCGCGGATCTGCGCGAGGCGCTCGGTGATCAGATCGGGGCGGATGGGGGCCGCGTAGGCCTCCTGCAGCATGCGGGTGGCCTCGGTCCCGGCCGGGCCGGCCTCGAGGGCGGCGATCTCCTCGAGCAGCGGGCGCGGGTCCTCGTGGCGGGTCCACAGGCCCTCGAGGTTGAGGACGCCGAGACCGCCCAGCCGCCCCATCGCGATGGCGGTCTCCGGGCTCATCACGGAGTCCATGGGCGCACCGATCACGGGCATGTCGAACGTGTAGGCGTCGATGCGCCACGTGAGGCTGACATCCTGGGGATCCCGGGTGCGCCGCGCGGGCACCACGGACACGTCGTCGAGGGAGAAGGCCCGGCGGCCGCGCTTGCCGCGGCCGATCTCAATCTGGTTCGTCACCGGGCCAGCCTAGCCCAGGCGCCACGGGGGCGGCTCCGACCGTGTCGTCGGCGCCGCCCCGTCCGGGGGCTCCCCCCCCCCCCCCGGAACCGACGTGCGGGTCAGCGCGAACGGTAGTTCGGGGCCTCGACGGTCATCATGATGTCGTGCGGGTGGGACTCCTTCAGGCCCGCCGCGGTGATGCGCACGAAGCGGCCGTTCTCCTTGAGATCGGCCACCGTGGACGCGCCCGTGTAGAACATCGTCTGGCGCAGGCCGCCCACGAGCTGGTGGACCACCGAGGCGACCGGCCCGCGGAAGGGCACCTGGCCCTCGATGCCCTCGGGGATCAGCTTGTCCTCGTCCGGCACGTCCGCCTGGAAGTAGCGGTCCTTGGAGAAGGAGCGCGTGCCGTTGCGGGTCTGCATGGCGCCCAGGGAGCCCATGCCGCGGTAGGTCTTGAACTGCTTGCCCTGGTAGAACACGAGGTCGCCCGGGGACTCGGCGGTGCCGGCCAGCAGGGAGCCGAGCATCACCGAGTCGGCGCCGGCCACGAGGGCCTTGCCGATGTCACCGGAGTGCTGCAGACCGCCGTCGGCGATCAGCGGGACGCCCGCGGGGCGCGTGGCCTTGGCCGCCTCGTAGATGGCGGTGATCTGCGGGACGCCGACGCCGGCCACCACACGGGTCGTGCAGATCGAGCCCGGGCCCACGCCCACCTTCACGGCGTCCGCGCCGGCGTCGACGATCGCCTTGGCGCCCGCGTAGGTCGCGGCCTGACCGCCGATGACGTCGACGTGCGCGGCCGCCTTGTCCTTCTTCAGGCGCGCGATCATGTCCAGCACGCCGTGCGTGTGGCCGTTCGCGGTGTCCACCACGAGGGCGTCCACACCCGCCTCGACGAGCGCCATGGCGCGCTCCCAGCCGTCGCCGAAGAAGCCGACGGCGCCGCCGACGCGCAGGCGGCCCTCGTCGTCCTTCGCGGCGTCCGGGTACTGCTCCGCCTTGTCGAAGTCCTTGATGGTGATCAGGCCGGTCAGGCGGCCCGCATCGTCCACGAGCGGCAGCTTCTCCACGCGGTTCTGGGAGAACAGGCGGATGGTCTCGGCGCGCGAGACGCCCTCCTGCGCGGTGATCAGCGGCATGCGGGTCATGGCGGTGTCCACCGTGCGGGTGGCCCACTCCTCGCGCGGGATGAAGCGGGTGTCGCGGTTGGTGATGATGCCCAGCAGCGTCATGTCCTCGGCCACCACCGGCAGGCCCGAGACGCGGTACTGGGCGCACAGCTCGTCCAGGTCGGCGAGCGTGGCGTCGGGGCCGATGGTCACGGGGTCCTTGATCATCCCCGACTCGGAGCGCTTCACGGTGTCCACGTGGCGGGCTTGGTCCTCGATGGACAGGTTGCGGTGGATGATGCCCATGCCGCCCTGGCGGGCCATGGCGATGGCCAGCGGGGCCTCCGTCACGGTGTCCATCGCCGCGGAGACGATGGGGATGTTCAAGCGGATGTTGCGGGTCAGCCGGGTGCCCGGGTCCGCGTCCGCGGGGATCACGTCCGTGGCGTTGGGCAGCAGCAGGACGTCGTCATAGGTGAGGCCGAAGAAGCCGAAGGGATCCGAGGAGGAGCGGACGGGCTCGGGGCTGGGACCGGTGCTGGTGGTGGTCACGAAGGCGCCTTTCGGGACGGGTGTTTCCGCGATTCTATGCCCGGGGGCCAAACCGGCGACCCGGGTGCGGGCCACATCACAGGACCCCCGCGCTGGGCCACGCGGGGGCGAGACGGACGTCACCACGACGTCACATGGAGCAATCCGTTTCGGCGTCATGGTATTGGACCGCCTAACCTCCCCGGATGAGCACCGCACAGTCCTCCCCCGCACCGGCGCCCCGACGCCGGCTCCCCGCCTGGACGTCGAACTTCGGCTGGCAGATCGCCGCCGCCCTCGTCCTCGGCCTCGTCCTGGGCCTGATCGCCCGCGCGACGGGGCACACCTCCGAGCACCCGACCTGGCTCGGCGAGACGCTGGCCACCGTCGGCAGCATCTACATCAGCCTGCTGAAGGCCGCGGTCGTCCCGCTGGTCTTCTTCGCCGTCGTCGCCTCCATCGCCAACCTGGCCCAGGTGACCAACGCGGCCCGCCTGGCCGCCAAGACCCTGCTGTGGTTCGCCATCACGAGCCTGATCGCGGTGCTCATCGGCCTCGCCGTCGGCGTCGTGCTGCAGCCGGGCGTGGGCACCGGCCAGACCGCGCCGGCGTCGTACCAGGCCAAGGACGTCGGCTGGCTCGACTTCCTGACCTCCCTGGTGCCGGCGAACTTCCTCGGCCTGACCGTCAAGACCACGGCGGGCGAGGACGGCGCGCTGGCCTCCTCCCCCACGTTCAACGTGCTGCAGATCCTCGTGATCGCGATCGTCGTGGGCGTGGCCGCGCTCAAGGTCGGCGAGAAGGCCGCCCCGTTCCTCACGTTCTCCCGCTCGGTGCTCGCGATCATCCAGAAGCTGCTGTGGTGGATCATCCGCCTGGCCCCGATCGGCACCATCGGCCTGCTGGGCAACGCCGTGGCCTCGTACGGCTGGTCCACGATGGGCACGCTGGCCAAGTTCGTGGTGGCGATCTACGTGGGCCTGGCCCTCGTGATGCTCGTGGTGTACCCGGTGCTGGCGCGCTTGCACGGGCTCTCCGTCAAGCAGTTCTTCACCGGCGTGTGGCCGGCGTTCCAGCTCGGCTTCGTCTCCCGCTCCTCCCTCGGCACGCTGCCCGTCACCCAGCGGGTGGCCGAGCGCAACTTCGGCGTGCCCACCGGCTACGCCTCCTTCGCCGTCCCGCTGGGCGCCACCACCAAGATGGACGGCTGCGCCGCGATCTACCCGGCCGTGGCCGCGGTGTTCATCGCCCAGTTCTACGGGATCGACATGAGCCTGAGCCAGTACGCCCTCGTGGCACTCGTGTCCGTGCTGGGCTCGGCCGCGACCGCCGGCACCACCGGCGCCACCGTGATGCTCACGCTCACGCTGTCCACCGCCGGGCTGCCCCTCGAGGGCATGGCCCTGCTCCTGGCCGTCGACCCGATCGTGGACATGGGCCGCACCGCCCTCAACGTGTCCGGCCAGGCCCTCATCCCCGCGCTCGTGGCCTCCCAGGAGGGCATCCTCGACCGGGACCGCTACGACGCCCCACGCGGCGACATCTTCGGCGAGGACGAGGAGGAGATCGTCGAGGCCCGCGCCCACGCGACCGCCGACTCCCGCGCCCAGCTCGTCGGCACCCCGGAGCCGCGCGCCTGAGTCAGCGGCCGGACGGGCCTGCTCCGGCGGGCCCGTCCGCGCTGTCCCCGTCCCCCTCGTCCAGGTACTCGCCCAGCACGTAGTCGTAGTCCACGGGGTTCCCGTCCTCGTCCGTGCGGCGGTACCAGTCGGTGATCTCCGCGGCGGTGGAGTCGAATCCCTCGCCGGCCGCGTACCAGCTGCCCGGCGGGGTGCGCTCCACCGCGAACGCGAAGTCGTCCCCGTACTCCACCAGGCCCCGCACCGTCGCCTTCTCGACGGCGGCCCGCTGGTACCGGTCACGGATCGCGAAGGGGTCGTTGGCCAGTTCGCGCTGGAGCGCGACCGCCATGAGGACGAGCACCACGGTGAACGGCAGCGCCGTGATGGTGATGAGGTTCTGCAGGCCGGTGAGCGCGGTGTCGCCGCCGGTCAGCAGCATCACGACCGCGATGCCCGCCATGCACAGTGCCCAGAACACCGTGATCGTGCGGCGCGGGGCCGGGGCGCCGCGCTGCGAGAGCTGCGAATTCACGATCGAGGCGGAGTCCGCCGTCGTGATGAAGAAGACCGCCAGCATGACGATCACGACCGGGGCCACCAGCCCGCCGCCGGGCAGCTGGTCCAGGACCACCCAGAAGATCTCCGCCGGCGCGGGCAGCGACGCGGCTGTGCCGTCCGGCGCCACGGAGCCCTGGGTCCGCTGCAGCCAGATGGTGGTGCCGCCGATGATCGTGAACGCGCCGACGATCACCGCGGCCGGGATGAACAGGGCCCCGAGGACGTACTGGCGGATGGTCCGACCCTTCGAGATCTTCGCCATGAACACGCCCACGAACGGGGCCCAGCTGACCCACCACGCCCAGTAGAAGATCGTCCAGCTGGAGAGGAACTCCTGCATGTCCTCCCCCTGGGCCATCGAGGCGCCGAGGGCGTCCGGGGCGGAGGAGACGTAGTCCATCAGGACGCCGGGCACGATGTTCAGCAGGAACGCCGTCGGGCCGACGACGAAGAAGAACAGCGCCAGGCCGAGGGCGAGCAGCATGTTGATGTTGGACAGCCACCGGATGCCGCGGGCCACACCGGACACCGCCGAGAAGATGGTGCCGATCGTGAGCACCACGATGATCCCCAGCGCCACCGTGTTCCCCGGCGCCGACCAGCCCGAGACGATCTCCACGCCGCGGCCGATCTGCAGGGCGCCGATGCCCAGCGAGGCCGCCGTGCCGAACAGTGTGGCGATGATCGCGAGCCCGTCGATCAGGCGCGCGCCGACCGAGTCGCTGCGCTGGGAGTCGCCGAACAGCGGCGCGATGATCGAGCTCATCAGCGGCACCCGGCCCCGGCGGTAGGACACGTAGCCGACCGACAGACCGACGATCGCGTAGATCGCCCACGCGTTCACGCCCCAGTGCAGCGCGGCCTGGGCCAGCGCGCCCGTCACCGCCTCCTCGCTCCCCGCCTCGTACGCCCCCGGGCGCGGGGCCAGGTAGTAGGTCAGCGGCTCGTACGGGCCGAAGAAGATGATGCCGATGCCGATGCCGGCCGCGAAGAGCATGGCCGACCAGCTCGCCGTGGAGTACTCCGGCTTCTCCCCGTCCAGGCCCAGCGGGATCTCGCCGTACCGGGAGAACGCCAAGACGAGCAGGAACACCACCATCCCGATGGCCAGCAGGGCGAACAGCCAGCCGGCGTGGAGCATCACCCAGTCGAGGGCCGCGCTCGAGACGGCCAGCACGGCGTCCGGCTGCAGCACGCCCCACACCACGAAGCCGACCACCAGCAGGCCGACGACGGCGAGGATCACCCGGTCCACGCCGTAGCGCACCCGGCGGTCCTCCACGGACACGCCCGGCACGAGGGCCGGGTGGATGCCGTGCGGATAGGAGAACTCGCGGACGAAGCGGCGCAGCCGTGGCCGGGCCGGGGTCCGGGTCGTGTGGGACCGGGTGGGACGGGGCGGCGTGGGTGTGTCCATGGGCACACCATAGAGGGCGCCCCGGACGGCGGTCGTCTCCCGCCCGCACGACGACGGCCCCCCACCCGGGCGGGCGAGGGGCCGTCGTCGACCGGCCGCGTCAGGGCCGACGGAGGCGTCAGTGCTGGTGGTCGGCCTCGTCCTCCTCGGCGGGCTTGTCCGCCACGAGGGTCTCGGTGGTCAGCACGAGGGCCGCGATGGAGGCGGCGTTGGCCAGCGCGGAGCGGGTCACCTTGACCGGGTCGATCACGCCGTCGGCGATCAGGTCGCCGTAGACGCCGGTCTTCGCGTTGAAGCCGTGGTTCGGCTCCAGCTCGGCGACCTTGGAGACCACCACGTAGCCGTCCTCGCCCGCGTTCTGGGCGATCCAGCGCAGCGGCTGCTTCAGGGCCTTGCGGACGATGTCCACGCCCACGGCGGCGTCGCCGGTCAGGGCCTGGACGTCGGCGTCGGTGTCGAGCGCGGTCAGCGCGTTGATGAGCGCGGTGCCGCCGCCGGCCACGATGCCCTCCTCGAGGGCGGCGCGGGTCGAGGACACGGCGTCCTCGATGCGGTGCTTGCGCTCCTTGAGCTCCACCTCGGTGGCGGCGCCCACGCGGATCACGCCGATGCCGCCGGAGAGCTTGGCGAGGCGCTCCTGGAGCTTCTCGCGGTCCCAGTCGGAGTCGGTCGCGGCGGACTCGGCCTTGATCTGGGCGACCCGGGCCTCGACGTCCTCGGCCGCACCGCCGCCGTCGACGATGGTGGTCTCGTCCTTGGTGACGGTGATGCGGCGGGCGGAGCCGAGCACGTCCAGGTCGGCCTGCTCGAGCTTCATGCCGAGGTCCGGGGAGACGACCTGGGCGCCGGTGAGGATCGCGATGTCCTGCATCATGGCCTTGCGGCGGTCGCCGAAGCCCGGGGCCTTGACGGCCACGACGTTCAGGGTGCCGCGGATCTTGTTCACCACGAGGGTGGACAGGGCCTCACCCTCGACGTCCTCGGCGATCACGAACAGCGGCTTGTTGGCCTGCAGGACCTTCTCCAGCAGGGGCAGCAGCTCCTGCACGTTGGAGATCTTGCCCGAGTTGATCAGGACGTAGGCGTCCTCGAGCACGGCCTCCTGACGCTCGGCGTCGGTGACCATGTACGGGGAAAGGAAGCCCTTGTCGAACTGCATGCCCTCGGTGACGTCCAGCTCGGTGGAGGTCGTGGAGGACTCCTCGATGGTGATGACGCCGTCGGTGCCGACCGTGTCGAACGCGCGGGCCAGCAACTCGCCGACCTCGTCGTTCTGGGCCGAGATGGCGGCCACGTGGGCCACCTCCTGGCCCTCGACCGGGCGGGCGTTCTCCTGCAGGCGCTGCTCGACGGCGGCCACGGCCACCTCGATGCCCTTCTTGACCTCGCCCGGCGCGGCGCCGGCGGCGACCTGGCGCATGCCCTCGTTCACGAGCGCCTGGGCCAGCACGGTGGCGGTGGTGGTGCCGTCGCCCGCGATGTCGTTGGTCTTGGTGGCGACCTCCTTGGCGAGCTGGGCGCCCATGTTCTCGTACGGGTCCTCCAGCTCCACCTCACGGGCGATCGTGACGCCGTCGTTGGTGATGGTGGGGGCGCCCCACGCCTTGTCGAGCACCACGTTGCGGCCCTTGGGGCCGAGGGTGACCTTGACGGTGTCGGCGAGCTTGTCGATGCCGGCCTGGAGGGCGCGGCGTGCGTCGTCGTTGAAAGCCAGCTGCTTGACCATGACGGACGCTCCTTTCGTTCAGGGAGTCAGGGGGTGCGGGGACGCGAGGGGCCCGGGGCGCGCGCACCGGTGCGGTGCGCGCCGCTCACCGGGCCCGTCGCGGCGGGGTCACTTGGCGACGACGGCCAGCACGTCGCGGGCGGAGAGCACCAGGTACTCCTCGCCGCCGACCTTGACCTCGGTGCCGCCGTACTTGGAGTACAGCACCACGTCACCCTCGGCGACGTCGACGGGCACGCGGTTGCCGTTCTCGGCGACCCGGCCCGGGCCCACGGCCACGACCTGGCCCTCCTGCGGCTTCTCCTTGGCGGTGTCCGGGATCACGAGGCCCGACGCGGTGGTCTGCTCGGCCTCCAGGGGGCGGACAACGATGCGATCCTCGAGGGGCTTGATGGAGACAGACATGCTGCACACTCCTTCTTCGTCGACGTGCGGCTCCGGCGGGCTCGCCGGTCCGCTGATGCTGTGGTCTGCGGGTGCGCCACGGGCGTCAGACCCTCCGTCGTCGCGGTGCCGGACGGTCCACCTCGGGCATTGGCACCCGGTACCCCCGAGTGCCAGTGCCGACTCTACTCCGGGTTCTGGCACTCCTTCAACATGAGTGCCAGCCGTGTCCCCGCCGTCCGCCGCGGGCGGAGGCGTGGGGCGCGGTGCGGTGGGGCACCGTGGGGCGGCGGGTGGGGCGGGTTCCGAGCCCAAGAGCACGCGGAGTGGTTGCGACTGCGGCCCGCAACCTGTCCCTCCCCCACTCCCCACCCTCCCCCCTCGCCACCCTCCGTGGGCAGAAACCGCACCCCCGCCCGTCGCGTGGGCAGCATCCGCAGGTTTTCGATCTCCGTGGGCAGAAGCGCCCTCTCTTCTGCCCACGGATGTTGCGTGGGCGGAACTCCTCGCAGTTCTGCCCACCGAGCCATGACGACGTCGTCCCGGCGGGACAACCGGCCGCCGCCGAGTCCTGCACAGCCGGCCCACCCCGCGCCGGTGTGCACAGACACGCGGCCCGCCCGGCCGTCGTCAGGCCGACCGCGTCAAGGTCGACCCATGTCCTTCGCCCCCGATCTCCCCCTCGTCCCCGTCTTCACCACCCGCGACGTGCTCGAACGCGGTCTGCCGCCCAGCCGGGTGCGGCGGTCCGACGTCCTCCGCCTCGCCCGCGGCATCCACCGTCGCCGTGACATGCCGCTGCGCACCTGGGAGTCTGCCGGGCTCCCGCCGCCGCACCACGGGGTCGGCCTCGACCTGCTGACCGCCCTCCTGCGGTCCCGTCCCGACGCCGTTCTCTCCCACGAGACGGCGGCGCACCTCCACGGCCTCCCGCTTCCCCCGGGCGGGGCCACGCGACGCGCCGCCGTCGAGATCACGTTGCACCGCGGCACCGCACGGGCGCGGATCCCCGGCGTCATGGAGCACCGAAGACCCCTGCCCGCCGGCCACGTCACCTCCGTGCTCGGGCTACGGGTGACGACGCCGGAACGGACCTGGCTCGATCTGTGCTCGATCGGCCACCCCTGGGACGAGGCATCCCTCGTGTCGGCGGGTGACCACCTGGTCCGTCACCCCTGGTCCCCGCGCGGCCGGCGGCCTCCCATCACCACGGTCACCGCGCTGCACGAGGCGATGCGGCCGCTCGGGCGGTTCGTCGGAAGACCGCGGGCGACGGCGGCGCTCGAGCGCGTACGGGTGGGTGCCGACTCGCCGCAGGAGACCCGGCTGAGGCTGGCGCTCGTCGAGGCGGGGCTGGGCGAGCCGACGCTGCAGCACGTGTTCGACCCCGGGCGGCGGGACGCCCCCGAGGCCGATCTGTGGTTCGAGGACTGCCGGCTCGTCCTCCAGTACGACGGCGAGGTGCACCGGAGTGCCGAGCAACACGCCCGGGACGCCCGGCGAGACCAGTACTACGCGGAGCGTGGGCAGATGACCCTGCACGTCACGAGCCGGGACGTCGGCGAGGGATACGAGCGGGTGATCGAGGCCGTCCTCAGACGACGGGCACAGGTCTCGAACGGCTGGGATGCCTGACGTCGTCGTCGCGTATGGCCCTGCCGTCCATGCGCAGGGGTTCCGTGGGCAGAAGCGAGGGTGCTTCTGCCCACGGAACCTGGAAACACGCGGGTTCTGCCCCCGGAAGGCGAGACCCGGCGGGTTCTGCCCACGGAACGCTCGCGTCGGCCGGGCACCCGACCCCCGCCCGGACCGACCCGGGCCGACCTCACCGTCGCCCCGCTCAGTAGTACACGGCCAGCGGCCCGTGCGGTCCGTCCACCACGCTGCAGGGGGTCTTGAAGATCCGCTCCAGCACCTCAGGGCACAGGATCTCGGCCGGGGTGCCGGTCTCCACCACCTGGCCGTCGCCCATGGCCACGATCCGGTCGGCGTAGTGGGCGGCGAAGTTGATGTCGTGCAGCACGATCACCACGGTCCGGCCCAGCTCGTCGGCGGCCCGGCGCAGCTGCTGCATCATCTGCACCGAGTGCTGCATGTCCAGGTTGTTCAGCGGCTCGTCCAGCAGCACGTACTCGGTGTTCTGCGCCAGCACCATCGCCACGTACGCCCGCTGCCGCTGGCCGCCCGAGAGCTGGTCGAGGTACCGGTTCTCGAACGGGCCGAGGTTGAGGAAGTCGATCGCGTCGGACACGTGCCGCTCGTCCTCCAGGGTCAGCCGGCCGCGCGTGTACGGGTAACGCCCGAACCCCACGAGCTGCCGCACGGTCAGCCGCGTCACGAAGTGGTTCTCCTGCCGCAGGATGGACAGGGTCTGCGCGATCTTCCGGGACGGCGTCGTGGTGATGTCGTGCCCGCCCACGGCGATCGTCCCGGCGTCGGCGTCCTGCAGCCGGCCGATCATCGTCAGCAGCGTGGACTTGCCCGCCCCGTTGGGCCCCACGAGCGCGGTCACTCCCCCGGCCTGGATGTCCAGGTCCACGGGTCCGATGCACACCTCATCGCTGTGGCGCTTCACCACGCCGCGCAGCTCGATCACAGACGTCCCTTTCTCATCACGACGACCAGGAAGGTGATGCCGCCGATCAGCTCGATGACCACCGTGACCGCACCCCCCGCGTAGAACACGTGCCGCAGCACGAAGTAGGCGCTCGTGAGCACCGCGTACCCGGCCAGCGCCGCCACCGGGAGGATGAACCGGTGGTCGTGGGTGTCGACGAGGCTGTACGCCAGCGTCGCCACGAGGAACCCGAGGAACGTCATCGGGCCCACGAGCGCGGTGGTCATGGCCATCAGCACGGAGACCAGCAGCAGCGTCACCATGAGCTCGCGCCGGTGGTGCAGGCCCAGGTTGGTCGCGGCGTCGGCGCCGAGCGCCACCGTGTTCAGGCGGCGGGAGCGCAGCCACAGCAGCGCGCACACGACGACGGCGATGGGCGCGGCGATCGCCACGTACTCGGTCCGGGCGTTGGAGATGTTGCCGAAGAGCCGCGCGCTCAGCAGGTCGAACGAGTTCGGGTCCAGCAGTCGCTGCATGAACGTGCTCAGCGCGGCCAGCCCGCCGCCCAGCACCACGCCCACGAGCAGCATCAGATGGACGCTGCCGTAGGGCCGGGAGAGCAGCCACGAGTACAGGGCCGTCGCCAGCGCCACCATGAGCGCGGCCTGGGCGAGGAACGGTCCCACCCCGGTCAGCACCGCGACGCCCGCGGCCCCCAGCACGTACACGGCGGCGGTCGACACGGCGGTGTAGAGCGCCTCGAACCCCATGATCGAGGGCGTGATGATGCGGTTGCCCGTCACCGTGTGGAAGCTGACGGTCGCGAAGGAGTGGCACAGCGCCACGATGCCGATCACGCCCAGGGACTCCACGCGCATCCGCGCGATCATCCAGAACGCGCGCGAGCCGGGCTCGGCCTCGTTGCCCCACAGCAGGACCCCGGCGGTGGAGAGCACGGCGACGGCGGCCAGCACCGCGACGACGACCGCATACCTCCGGCGGTCGGCGGCGGTGACGAACGCGCCGGACCGGCGCGGGGCGTCGGCGTCGACGGGCCCGGCGGCGGTGGCGCCGCCGAGCGGGGCGGGGAGGCGACCCGGGGCGGTCGCGAGCGGCTCAACCATGCTTGGCCTGCCTCAGCAGCAGGGCGAGGAACACGATCGCGCCCACGAGGCCCAGGATCAGCGAGATGGGCACCTCGAACGGGGCGATCACGGTGCGCCCGATCAGGTCGCAGACAATCACGATCCACACGCCGACCATGACCACCCAGGGCAGATTCGTGCGCAGGTTGTCGCCACGGACCATGGACACGAGGTTGGGGACCACGAGCCCCAGGAACGGGAGGGCCCCGATCACCACGGTGACCACGCCGGTGGCCACGGCCACCATGGCCACGCCGGTGAGGATCACGGCGTCGTAGTTGAGGCCGACGTTCGTGGCGACGTCCTTGCCGAGGCCGGCCACGGTGAAGCGGTCCGCGATGACGAAGACCGCCACGCACACGATCAGCACGAGGAAGAGCAGCTCATACCGGCCGCGGACCACGGAGGTGAACGAGCCGGCGAACCACGCGCCCACCTGCTGCAGCATGTCCGTCTGGAGGGCGAGGAACGTCGAGGCGGCGCCCACGACGGCGCCGAGCATGATGCCCACGATCGGCACGATGAGGGAGGACTGCAGGCGCACACGCCGCAGGAAGAGGAAGAACACGAGGGTGCCGACGAAGGCGAAGAGGATGGCCCCGGCCATCCGGGTCACCAGGCCCGCCCCCGGCACGAGCACCATGGTCACCAATAAGCCGAGACCGGCCCACTCGGTGGTGCCCGTGGTGCTGGGCTCCACGAAGCGATTCTGCGTCATGAGCTGCATGATCAGCCCGCACATCGCCATCGAGGCGCCGGCCAGCACGAGGGCGACCGTGCGCGGCACGCGCGTGATGGCGAACATCTCGCGTCCGCCCTCCGCGCCGACGTCGTACACGCCCACGAACAGCGAGACCACGATGAGGGCCGCGGTCACCACGACGCCGACCAGCAGCGGCCAGGTGCGCTGCCAGCGGGTGCGCTCGGGCCGCAGGACGGCGGGCGGGACCCAGCACACGCGGTCGCCCCGCCCCGGCTCCTCGAGCCGGGGCGGGGCGTCGGCGACGTGGTGACGCACGTCGAGAGTCACTGCGCGCCTTCGAAGGCCTTCGCGAGGTCCTCCATGACGGTGGTGTGGTTCTGGATGTCCTCGGCGACGTAGAAGTCGGCGGGCAGGTAGACGATGTTGCCCTCCTTCACCGCGGTCACGTCCTGGAGGGCCTCGGAGCGCTCGATCAGCTCGGCGGCGGTGGCGTTCTCCTCGCCGATGGCGGCGTCGCGGTCCATGACGATCAGCCAGTCCGGGTTCGACTTCGCGATGGCCTCGACGGAGATGTCGTCGCCCTGGTGGTTGTCGGTGCCCGACTGCTCGAGGGCCGGGGTCAGCTCCAGCATGTCGAAGAACGGGCCGATGGCGCGACCGGTGCTGGGCGCGACGTACGACAGTTCGCCGCCCGAGGCGATGAGGCCCATGACGGTCTGCTCGGGGTCGTAGGCGTCCTTGGCGCGCTGGGTGGCGGCGTCGAAGTCGGCGATGAGCTTCTCGGCATCGGCCTCGTGGCCGGTGGCCTCGCCCAGCAGGGTGGTCAGCTCCTTCAGGCCCTCGTCCATGGGGGTCTGCGTGACGTCGAAGTCCGTGTCCACGACGGCGGCGTCGCCGGTCAGCTCGTCGATCTCGGCCTTGCGCTCGTTGAACCGCTGGCCGTTGAACACGACGTCCGGCTCGGCGGTGACGAACAGCTCCATGTCCGGCTCCCGGTGGTTGCCGATGTCGGCGACCGAGTCGTCCTGGAGGTAGGAGGGCCCGCCCTCGCCCTTGTACATGATCTGCTTCGGCGCGGCCGACAGCTCGACGCCCCAGTCGTCCAGCGTGCGGAAGGTGCGGTTGTCCGTGGCGATGACGGAGTCGACCTCCTCCGGCAGGGTGACCTCGGCGCCGGACATGTCGGTGACGGTGACCCCGGCCGCGATGCCGCCCGAGGCGGCCGAGGAGCCGCCGGCGGCGCTCGCGGAGGCCGAGGACTCGCCGGAGGCGCTCGCGGAGGCCGAGGACTCGCCGGAGGCGCTCGCGGAGGCCGAGGACTCGCCGGAGGCGCTCGCGGAGGACGAGCCCGTGGCCGCGCCGCCGGCGGAGCAGCCGACGAGGGCGAGGGCCGCCACCGAGGTCAGGGCGAGACGGGCGAGGCGGGGGGCGCTGACGGAACGCGGCATGGTTCTCCTTCTGGGCGGCGGGGCTGCCCCGGGATGAGCAGTCGGGGTGGTGGGCGCGCTCCCGTGGAGGTGAGCCTTGCCTCAGTCGAATACCGTACACGAGGGTGCCGTAATCCCCCAACGGGGGTTCGACGGCTCCCGCCGCCCGGGGCCCGCGGCCTCGAGCCCCGTCAGTCCAACGGCGTCACCTCGAGGGCGAACCGCGACCGACCCACGCGCGCCAGCACGAGGGTGGCGTGCCGTCCGGCCCCGCCACGCCGGCCCGGCTTCGTCCCGCCGAGGACGGCGCGACGGACCTCCTCGGGCGTCTCGCGGATGCCCCGCTTCTTCACGTCCAGCCGGCCCACCCCGGTCTCCTTCGCCCAGCGCCGCAGGGAGGCCAGGTGGAAGCCGCGCACCGCCTCGATCCGATGGGCGCGGGCCAGGCCGTCCCGCACCGGCTCGGGCGCGACGAGGTAGGCCAGGTGGGGGTCCAGCTGCCGCGTCGGCACGGGCCAGGACGCGGCCAGGTCCGTCACGAGTCCGGCCCGGATGACCGCGCCGTCCGGCTCGTGCAGGACCGCGCCGACGAGCCCTGCCATGCCCTCCTCCCCCACGGCCTCGACCTCGGGCGAGTCGCCGAAGTCCGCGCCGGAGACGAGCTGCGCCGTCGTCGTCTCCCCGCCATGGACGGTCATGACGCGCGCCGCCCGCCGCACCCCGGGGCGGGCCGCCGCGTTGAACCACAGGGCGGCCTCCACGACGTCGCCGTCGACGCTCACCCACTCGGCCTCGGCGCCCTCCGGCACGGCCTCGTGCGGGAGCCCCGGGCCGAGCTTGACCCCGACCGGCACGCCCGTCGCGGCGATGTCCGTCACGACGCTCAGGGGCGGGGAGAACGCCTCGGGGTCGAACACGCGCGCGGACCCGCCCCCGCCGACCTGACGGCGGGCGGGGTCCAGCCACACCGCGTCCGCCTCGGCGGGCACGTGGGCGCGGGCCCAGGCCACGGCGTCGCCGTGCACCACACGCGCACCGCGGTGGCCGGCGAGGTTCACCTCGGCGGCCGCGGCGACGACGGCGTCCCGCTCCACCGCCACGACGTCCAGGCCCCGGTCGGCGAAGGCGCGCGCGTCCAGGCCGAGACCGCAGCCGAGGTCGGCGACGCGTCGGGCGCCCGCGGCCGCCAGCCGGTCCGCGTGCAGGCCCGCGACCAGCGGGCGGGTGGCCTGCTCCAGGCCGTCGCGGGTGAACAGCATCCGGCGCGCCTCCGGCCCGAGACGGGCCTCCGCCCGGGACCGCAGCGCGGCCTGGGTCAGCGCGGCGGCCACGCGCTCGGGCGGATGCCCGGCCGCACGTAGGCGGGAGGAGACCGCGAGCGCGTCGGCCTCCCGGTACCCGGCGAGGGAGTCGAGGAGGGCCCGGCCCTCCGCCTCGAGGACGGGGGCCAGGGCGGTGGCGTCCGCCTCCGAGGCCGCGGCCGTGGGGCGCGGCGAGCGGGAGGCGGGGCGGGGACGGGCCATGCGCCCCACCCTAGGTCCGAAGCGTGGACACCGGGCGCAGACCCGGCAGGGGCTTCTAGGATGGGCGGCATGACTCTGCCCTTCGCCGACTCCGCGCAGTCCACTCTCGGAATCGAGTGGGAGCTCGCGCTCGTGGACGCCGTGTCCGGCGAGCTGCGCTCCGAGGCCCCAGACCTGCTGCGCGCCCTGCATGTGACCGAGGGCCTCGCCGAGGACGACGTGAACCCGCACATGACCAGCGAGCTCCTGCAGAACACGGTGGAGCTCGTCACGGGTGTGCACGAGCGCGTCGACGCCGCGACGGCGGACCTCGGCCGGATCGCCGCGCGTGTGGCGGACGCCGCGGCCGAGCGGGGCATCTCCCTGTTCTGCCAGGGCACGCACCCGTTCGCGGACGCGATCGCGCAGCCCTCGACGCCCAGCGAGCGCTACGACCGCATGCTGGATCTCACCCAGTACTGGGGTCGGCAGCTGCTGATCTTCGGCGTGCACGTGCACGTGGGCCTGGACGACGTCTCCAAGGCCATGCCGGTGGTGAACGGCCTGGTCAACCGCGTGCCGCACCTGCTCGCACTCTCGGCCTCGTCCCCCTTCTGGGCGGGCACGGACACGGGCTACCAGTCCCAGCGCACCCTCCTGTTCCAGCAGCTGCCCACGGCCGGCCTGCCGTTCCAGTTCCAGGAGTGGGAGGGCTTCGAGCGCTGCGTGGCCCAGATGGAGCAGGTGGGCATGATCGCGGACGTCACCGAGTGCCGCTGGGACGTGCGGGCCGTGCCCCGCCTGGGCACGGTGGAGATGCGCGCGTGCGACGGCCTGGCCACGCTCGAGGAGATCGCCGCCGTGACCGCCTACACGCAGTGCCTCGTGGATGACCTGTCCGCGAGCCTGGAGCGCGGTGAGACGGTCGAGGTCCTGCCGCCGTGGCACGTGCAGGAGAACAAGTGGCGCGCCGCCCGGTACGGCATGGACGCCACCGTGATCGTGGACGCCCGGGGCACCCAGGTCCCGCTGGCGGAGCACCTGCCGGCGGAGATCGAGCGACTGACCCCGGTCGCCGAGCGGCTGGGCTGCGCGGCGGAGCTCGCCGGCGTCCAGGCGATGATCGACGACGGCGGCGCCGCGCGTCAGCGTCGCGTGGAGGCACAGGCCCTGGCCGGCCCGCCGGCCGCGGGTGAGGACGCGGATGACGCGGTGGCCCCGCTGCGCGCCGTCGTGCTGGACGCCGCCGCCCGCACCCGCGCGTCGCTGGACGGCCGCACCGGCTGAGCGGCCGCTCCCCCGGCGAGGTTGCCGCCCCGCCGCGCCTCCAGGCTTCCGCCGGCCCGCCCGGCGCGGCTACGGTCCCACCATGCGAGCACTCACATGGCAGGGAAAGCGCAACGTCACCGTCGAGGACGTCCCGGATCCTCGGATCCAGGAGCCGACGGACGCGATCATCGAGGTCACCTCGACCGGCATCTGCGGGTCGGACCTGCATCTGTACGAGGTCCTGGGGCCGTTCATGGACGCGGGGGACGTGATCGGCCACGAGCCGATGGGCATCGTCCGCGAGGTCGGGTCCGAGGTCACCCACATCCGGCCCGGTGACCGGGTGGTCGTGCCCTTCACCATCTCCTGCGGGCGGTGCTGGATGTGTCAGCGCGGGCTGCAGTCCCAGTGCGAGACCACCCAGGTGCGGGAGCAGGGCTCCGGCGCCGCACTCTTCGGCTACTCCCGGCTCTACGGCTCCGTCCCCGGCGGGCAGGCCGAGCTGCTGCGCGTGCCCCACGCGGACTACGGCCCCGTGAAGGTGCCGCACACCGGCCCGGATGAGCAGTGGCTGTTCCTCTCGGACGTCGTCCCCACCGCCTGGCAGGGGGTCCAGTACGCGAACGTCCCCGACGGCGGCACGCTCGCGGTGCTCGGCCTCGGCCCCATCGGCCAGCTGGCGGCACGCATCGGCGTGCACCTGGGGTACCGGGTGATCGGCGTCGACCCGGTCCCCGAGCGCCGCGCGATGGCGGCCCGGCACGGCATCGAGGTCCTGGACGCCGACGGCGGCGAGGCCGAGGTGCTCCGCGAGCGCACCAGCGGCCGCGGCCCCGACGGGGTCGTGGACGCGGTCGGCATGGAGGCGCACGCCTCCCCGGCGGGGCATGCGGCCCACACCGCCGTGGGCCTGCTGCCCGACGCGCTCGGCCGGGCGGCCATGAAGACCGCCGGCGTCGACCGCCTGAGCGCCCTCCACACCGCGATCGACGCGGTCCGGCGTGGCGGCACGGTGTCGCTCTCCGGGGTCTACGGCGGCATGAAGGACCCGATGCCGATGCTCACCCTGTTCGACAAGCAGGTCACCCTGACGATGGGCCAGTGCAACGTCCGTCGCTGGGTGGACGACCTGCTGCCCCTGCTCGACGACCCGTCCGACCCCCTCGGCGTGCTCGACCTGACCACGCACACCGCCCCGCTCGAGGACGCGCCCGCCCTCTATGAGACGTTCCAGAAGAAGGAGGACGGCTGCATCAAGGTGGTCCTGAAGCCGTGAGGATCGTCGTCCTGGGCGCGACGGGCAACGTCGGCACCGCTGTCCTGCACCGCCTCCAGGCCGCGGACGAGGTGAGCTCGATCGTGGGCGTGAGCCGGCGCGGCCCGGACCGGGCCGGAGCGCCCTACGACGGCGTCGAGTGGCACCGCCTGGACGTCGCGGAGCCCACGGCGGCGGGGCGGCTGCGCGAGATCGTCGCCGGCGCCGACGCCGTCGTCGACCTGGTGTGGGTGATCCGCCCCAACCGCGACCGCGACCACCTGCGCGCCGTCAACGTGGTCGGCAACGAGCGGGTGTTCCGGGCCGTGGCCGAGGCGGGTGTGCCCCACCTGGTCTACGCGTCCTCGGTGGGCGCGTACGGGCCCGGGCCGAAGGGCCGCGCCGTGGCCGAGTCCCATCCCACCACCGGGGTCCCCACCTCGCACTACGCCGCGCAGAAGGCCGAGGTCGAGTCGATCCTCGACCGCGTGCAGGCCGAGCACCCGGAGCTGCTGGTGACCCGGCTGCGCCCCGGGCTGATCTTCCAGTCCGCGGCCGGGCCCGAGATCAAGGACTACTTCCTGGGCGACCTCGTCCCCGCCCGGCTGGTCGCCCGCCTGCGCACTCCGGTGCTCCCCTTCCCGCGGGGCCTGCGATTCCAGGCGCTCACGGCCCAGGACGTGGCGGACGCGTACTGGCGCGTGATCGCCCACCGGGCGGGCGGGGCCTTCAATGTGGCCGCCGACCCCGTGCTGGACGCGCACACCATGGGCACCGTCCTCGGGGCGCGCCGCATCCTGGAGCTGCCCGTGGGCCTGTTCCGAGCGGCCGCGGCGCTGACCTACCGGGCACGGCTGCAGCCCACCGACCCGGGGTGGGTGGACATGGCCGCGGCAGCGCCCATCATGGACACCACGGCCCTGCGCGCCGCGACCGGTTGGTCCGAGACCACCGACGCCCGGGAGGCGGTCCGCCTCGTGCTCGACCATCTCGACGGCGCCGAAGGCCTCGGCAACGCCGGGCACCGCTCGCACTCGCCCACGGAATGAGGACGATGACCATCACCCGTCGGGCCGCCCTGGCGGGCCTGCTCGGGGGCGCCGCCCTCGGGTTCACCGCCTGCACCTCCTCCGGCTACCCCGCCGACCCGGACGGCACCCTGGACCGCGTCACGGGCGGGGTGCTGCGCGCCGGCGTCGTGCACCACCCGCCCCACGTGGACGCCTCGGGCGCCGAGCCCGTCGGCCCCGAGCCCGACCTGATCCGCGGCTTCGCGGCGGCGCACGACGCACGCGTCGAGTGGACCGTGGCCGGGGAGGAGGCGCTCATGACCGCGCTGGAGAAGGGTGACATGGACCTGGTAGCCGGTGGCCTGACCTCGGCGTCCCCGTGGACGTCGCACGCGAGCATCACCCGCGACTACGCCGAGGCGGAGGGCCCGGACGGCGAGCCGGTGAAGCTCGTGATGGCCGTGCCCCTGGGTGAGAATCAGATGCTCACGGCCCTCGAGGCGTACTTCGACCAGCGCGCAGCGGAGGAGGCCCGATGACGCGGCGGGACACCCGGGAGACGGGGCCGAGCGGGCGCCGGTTCGGCGCCACGGAGCTGCCCCCGGAGATCGAGCGCGTGGTCCAGCAGGCCAAGCGGCTCGAATGGGCGACGCTGGGGGTGATCGTGGTCACGATCGTCCTCGTGGCGATCGTGATGGGCTCCTCGCAGGCCA
This sequence comes from Micrococcus luteus, assembly GCF_022664405.1. Lineage (NCBI taxonomy): Bacteria > Bacillati > Actinomycetota > Actinomycetes > Micrococcales > Micrococcaceae > Micrococcus > Micrococcus luteus. The sequence goes on from NZ_JAKRLB010000006.1 coordinate 54,109, forward strand.
TGCGGGCCGCGTGGATCGAGGACCTGCTCTCCCTGATCCCACCGATCGTGTTCCTCGTCGCCCTGCGCGTGGCCCGCATGGCCCCGACGCGGGCCCGGCCCTACGGCTCTCACCGGTCCGTCGGGGTGGGGCACCTCGTGGCCGCCGTCGCCCTGTCCGTGATGGGCGTGGTCCTCGTCGGCGACTCCGTGCTGGGCCTGGTGACGGCGGAGCACCCGCCCATCGGCACGTTCGACCTGTTCGGGCACACCGTGTGGCAGGGCTGGTTCATGATGGCCGTGATGGCCCTGTCCGTGCCCGGGCCCATGATCCTCGGCCACAAGAAGCTCAAGCTGGCCGAGCAGCTCCACGACCGCGTGCTGTACGCGGACGCGGACATGAACAAGGCGGACTGGCAGACGGGCGTGGCGACCATCGTCGGCGTGGCCGGCATCGGCCTGGGCTGGTGGTGGGCGGACTCCGCTGCGGCGATCTTCGTGGGCGTGAGCATCGTGCTGGACGGCTGGAAGAACCTCAAGGAGGCCGTCACGAACCTGGCGGATCGCCGCGCCGCCACGATCGACGGCGCCCGGCCGCACCCGCTCATCGACCGTGCCGAGCGGGTCGCCTGGGCGGAGCCGTGGGTGCGCCATGCGGGCGCCCGCGTCCGGGATGAGGGCCACGTGTTCCACGTCGAGATGTTCGTGGTGCCGCACGAGGGGGCGGACGTGACGGTGGGCCGCTGCTGCGCGCTACGGGACGCGATCGCCGCCCTGGACTGGAAGCTGCAGGACGTCGTCGTCGCCCCGGTGGACGAGCTGCCCGCCGAGGTGCACGGCGGTCGGTCCGGGGAGCATCAGACGGGCGAGGAATAGCCCGGGCCTCAGCCGGCCAGGAACCGGCCCTCGAGGGTGGCGGAGGTGATGCGCTGGACCTCGCGCTGCTGGTCGCCGGTCCTCTGGCGCAGGGCGTGCATCTCGGCGGCGTCGACCGCCGGCAGGTGCGGCGCGAGCTGTTCGAGGACGTGCCACATCGCGGACTTGGCCTGGAGCGTGCCCTGCAGCAGGTCCAGTTCGATCTGCGTCCAGCCGGAGCCGCGCGTGCGCAGCGCGTTCACGGGGTTGAGACGTCCGCCGACCTCGGCCGCCGCGCCGGCGGCCCGGTCCACCAGCGGGGTGCGGAGACCCAGTTCGCCGATGAGCGCCTCGAGGCGGTCCTGGTCGTCCTGGACGGCGTCGCCGAGGCGGCGCAGCGCGGCCTCCTGCGGGGTGCCGGCCCAGGTCTGCTCGGCGGCGCGGAACGCCTTCACACCGGAGCGGGAGCCGAGCAGGTGCTGATTGAGGAAGTCCTCCAGCATCTGCTCGTCCACGGCCGCAGAGGTGGACTCGGGGCGGGGGTAATCATGGCCGGTCATGGGCTCTGTCTACGGAACGCGTGGGCGTGGCGGCAAGAGACCGGGCGCGGTCAGACGCTGACGATCTCGACCGGCTGCCCCGGGTCCGCGCCGAACCACGCGTCGGAGGGGGCGACGCCGTCGCGCACCAGACGAGCACCGAGCGCGGCGACCATCGCCCCGTTGTCGGTGCACAGGTTCACGGGCGGGACGGTCAGCTCGATGCCGGCGGAGCGGCACCGGTCGGCGAGCAGGGCGCGCAGGCGCGAGTTCGCCGCGACGCCGCCGCCGAGCATCAGGTGGGTGAGCCCGTGCTCGCGGCAGGCGCGGACGGCCTTGGCGGTGATCACGTCCGCGACGGCCTCCTGGAAGGAGGCGGCGATGTCCGCGCGCGGCACCTCGAGGCCGCGGGCCTCGAACTGCTCCACGGCCCGGGAGACGGCGGTCTTCAGCCCGGAGAAAGACCAGTCGTGTCGGTGCGGGCCGGGCTCCTCGGCGCTGCCGACGAACTTGCCCGCGGTGAGCCCGCGCGGGAAGCGGAAGGCGGTCGGGTCGCCCTCGGCGGCGAGCCGGTCGATCACGGGGCCCCCGGGGTAGCCCGCCCCGATGAGCCGGGCGACCTTGTCGTACGCCTCGCCGGCCGCGTCGTCGATGGTCGAGCCCAGCAGCTCGACCTCGGAGCTGATCCGGCCCACGCGCAGGATCTCGGTGTGCCCGCCGGAGACCAGCAGCGCGCCCAGGTCCGCGGGCAGGTCGTCCCACTGCGCGGGCCGCACGCCGTCCAGCATGCCCACGCCCACGTGCGCCACGAGGTGGTTGATGCCGTAGAGGGGCGTGCCGAGGGCCGTGGCCAGCGCCTTCGCCCCCGCGACCCCCACCATGAGGGCGCCCGCCAGACCCGGGCCGGAGGTGACGGCGATCGCGTCGAGGTCCGCGAGGGTGACGTCGGCGGTGTCCAGGGCGCGGCGGATCGTGGGCACAAGGGCCTCGAGGTGGGCGCGGGCGGCGATCTCCGGGATCACGCCGCCGAAGCGCACGTGCTCCTCGACGGAGGAGGCGACCTCGTGGGCCAGCAGGGCGGTGCCGCGGACGACGCCGACGCCGGTCTCGTCGCAGGAGGACTCGATGCCGAGCACGAGGGGGGCTACGGTGGCGGTGGGCATGGGCTCCAGTCTAGTGAGCGGCCCGGTCACAGGGGCTTGCGCATGATCACGGCGTCCTCGCCGCCCGGGTAGTAGCGGCGGCGCACGTGCAGCTCCTGGAATCCGTGGCGCGCGTAGAGCCGCCGGGCGGCGGCGTTGGAGGCCCGGACCTCGAGCATGAGCGAGCTCGCACCGCGCGCCGCGGCCTCCGCGGCCATCCAGCGCAGCTGGGCTGCTCCGATCCCCCGCCCCTGCGCCGCCGCGACCGTGCCCACGGTCTGCACGTCGGCGACGTCGCCGACCACCATGATCCCGCCGTAGCCGACGATCTCGCCGGGGGCGGGGCCGTCGTCGTCCGTGGAGCCGGGCGCGGCCACATCGCGGACGACCACGCGGTAGTCCCGGGTGGGCGGGCGGCCGTGCGCGTCCCGTCCGCCGGCGGGGCCGGTCTGGGCGAGCTCCTCCTCGTAGAAGTGCGCGGGCCAGGCGTCGAGCGGGAAGAGCGTGGCCTCGTGGGCGAGCACCTCGGGGATGTCCCACACGGTCATGGGGCGCAGCAGGTACCCGGGCGGCAGCCCGTGCTCCTCCTCGGCCGGGCGCCCGTCGCCGGCCGGGGCCGGCTCGGCCGGGCTCACGCGCCCGCCCGCTTGCGGGGGCCGGGGACCTTGGCGTCGGACTCGCGCAGGTAGAGCGGCTCGGCGGGCACGAGGCCGCGGCCGCGCCGCAGGGCGAGCTCGGCCACCTGCCCCACCCCGACGGCGGACGGCGTGGCCGTCTCCCAGCCCGGCACCGCGCGCAGCGCCTCGGGGTAGAGCCCGGCCCCCGCGCCGTAGACGGGCAGCGGGGTGACCTCGTCCGCCGGCGAGACGAAGGGGCCGTGCAGCAGGGTCGACTGCCCGCCGACCTGCGCGTAGTGGGCCCAGTAGACCTCGCGGCGGCGGGCGTCCGTGGCGACCACGAACTCCTCGATCCCGTGGCGGAAGGCGTCGACGCCGGCCGCGTGGGCGAGCGCGTCGAGGCTGCGGACCCCGTGCACGGGCACGTCCCAGGCCAGGCCGAGGGCGGCCGCCGTCGCCAGGCCCGCGCGCAGCCCCGTGAAGGGTCCGGGGCCGACGCCGACCGCGAGCGCGTCCAGCGCGGTGCCGGTGACGCCGGCCTCGCCGAGCACGGTCTGCACCGCGGGGGCGAGCACCTCGGCGTGGGCGTGGGTGTCGTCCGTGGCCCAGCGCGCGAGCTCCTCACCGTCCCGCAGGACGGCGACGGAGGCGGCGGCGGAGGAGTCGATCGCGAGGAGCAGGGCCATGGCCGCCAGTCTACGGAAGCACGACGCCGGCCCAGCGCGGGCCGCGGCCGGTCACGACGGCAGTACGCAGCTCCTCGGCCTGGCCCCCGTCCTCGTCGGAGAAGTCGGTGACGATGCCGTCCTCGCCCTCCCCCGCCGAGGCCGCGGGGGCGTCCTCACCCCCGCGGGCCCGGACGATCTCGATGTCCAGCCACGAGGCGTCCGGGTCCTCGGGGAACCCGGCGAGGGACTCGGCCATGCCCCGGCCCCACTCGACGACGGTCACGGAGCGGTCCACGCTCGCGTCCAGGTCGAGGTCCGTGAGCTCCCCCGCCGAGCGCAGCCGGTACGCGTCCACGTGCACGAGGTCCGGGGTGCCCGCCGGGGCGTCGGCCGGGGCGGGGTGGACGCGGGAGAGGACGAACGTCGGCGAGACCACACCGGAGGCCACGCCGAATCCGCTGGCCAGCCCCTGGGTGAAGGTCGTCTTGCCCGCGCCGAGGTCGCCCGTGAGGATCAGCACGTCGCCGGTGCGGAGCACCCCGGCGAGGGCGCGGCCGAACGCCCGGGTGCCGTCGGCGCCCTCGAGCGGGACCGTCGCCGTCAGCACGGGCTCCGGCAGGGTCGGGCCGGGGGCGGGGATCTCGTGGTCGCTCATGGGCGGGCCTCCTGGGTCGGCGTGGGGTCCACGTGCTGCCGGTCCACGCGGCCTCCGATGCGGGTCACCAGCTCGTAGTTGATCGTCCCGGCGGCCGCGGCCCACTCCTCCACCGGAATGCCGGAGGCCGGTCCGAACAGCTCGACGGCGTCGCCGGGCGCGTCCGCGGCGTCCGGGCCGAGGTCCACCACGAACTGGTCCATCGCGATGCGGCCCACCACGGGGACGTTCCGGCCGCCGACGTGGACGCGCGTGCCCTCGACGACGCGCGGGACGCCGTCGGCGTAGCCGACGGGCACGAGCCCGAGGGTGGTGGGCTCCGCCGTGACGTGGCGGAACCCGTAGGACACGCCCTGCCCGGCGGGGACGGCCTTGACGTTGGCCAGGACGGTGACGAGGGACATGGCCGGGCGCAGCCCGAGCTCGGCGGCGGTGACGTCCGCGAACGGGGAGAGCCCGTACAGGCCCAGGCCGACGCGCACCATGTCCAGGTGCGTGTCCGGCCGGGCGAGGGTGGCGGGCGTGTTGGCCAGGTGCCGCAGCAGTGGGTGGCCGAGCGTCTCGGCGGCCTCGGCGGCCATCCGCTCGAACCGCAGCAGCTGCGCCGTGGTCTCGGCGGCCCGGTCCGGCTCGTCCGCCACGCCGAGGTGGGAGAACACGCCCTCCACCCGCACGAGGCCCGCGGCCTCGAGCTCGGCGGCACGCGCGACGAACGCGGGCCACCGCTCGGGCGTGCAGCCGTGGCGGCCCAGGCCGGTGTCCGCCTTCAGGTGCAGGACGGCGCGGGCCTCGGGTCCGGCCCCGCCGCGGGACCGCAGCCCGCGGACGGCGTCGGCGACGGCGTCGAGGTCCCAGCCCGAGACACCGAGGGTCACCTCCGCCTCCACCGCGGCGGCGAAGTCCGTGGCCCCGGTGTGCAGCCACGCGAGCACGGGCAGGCGCACCCCCGCCGCGCGCAGGGCCAGGGCCTCGCGCACGTGGGCCACCCCGAGCCGGTCCGCGCCGGCGGCCGCGGCGGCGCGCGCGACGGCAACCGCGCCGTGGCCGTAGGCGTCGGCCTTGACGACGGCGGTCAGCAGCGGCCGGCTGCCGTCGGGGCGGCGGATCCGCTCCTGCAGCACGCCCACGTTGTGCCGGACGGCCGCCAGGTCGATGCGTACGGCGCGCTCGGTGTCCGCCGGGCTGACGTCGGCGCGGCTCATCGGACGGCCTCCGGCTCGGCGTCGTCCGGCCACCACAGGTGCGCGACGCGCGCGCCCAGCGCGGCCGGCAGCGTGGCCGTGGTGATCCGCCCGGCGCGGGCCTGGTCGGCCCCGGCCTGGGCGTGCAGCCAGGCGGCCGCCGCCGCGAGCCGGGCCGTGGGCGCCGGGCCGGGGTCCTCCCCGGCCCGGCGCGCCCGCGAGCGCCGCGCCACGTCCGCGGCCAGGACGGCGCCGATCGCCCCGGAGAGCACGTCGCCGGTCCCGCCCATCGCGAGCTCGGGGCCGCCGCCGGTCACGGCCCATGCCTCGCCGTCCGGGGCGACCACGAGGGTGCGCGGGCCCTTGAGCAGGACCGTGGCGCCGTGTTCGGCCGTCCACGCGCGGAGGGCGGCGAGCGGGTCGGCGGCGTCGGCGCCGTCCGCGGGGACGCGCTCGCGCAGGCGGGACCACTCCCCGGCGTGCGGCGTCAGGACCACGGGCGTGCCGGCCGCGCGCAGCGACCGCAGCTCGGCGGCGGTGACCAGGTCCAGGGCCGAGGCGTCGGCGAGCAGGGCCGCCTCCGGCCGGTCCTCAAGCGCGGCGAGGACGCCGGCCCAGCGCCGCCGCGCGTCGTGCTCGGTGTCCAAGCCGGGGCCGGCCACCCAGGCGTCCGCGCGCGACGGCTCGGGCCCCTCCGCCGAGACCAGCGCCTCGGGGTGGGCGGCGAGCACCAGGTCCCGGGTGGTCTGCGGGCCGGAATGGTGCACCATGCCCGCGCCCGTGTGCAGCGCACCCGCGCTCGCGAGCACGGCGGCCCCCGGGTAGCGCTCCGATCCGGCGACGACGGCCACCACGCCGCGCGTGTACTTGTGGGCCTCGGCCGCGGGGGCCGGGTGGGCGGTCCGTGCGGCGGCCTCGTCCATCACGCCCAGCCGCGCGGCCGGCGACGTCGGCAGGTGCGGTCCCAGCCCGATGTCCGCCACGTGCACGGTGCCCGCGCGGCCTGCCCCCTCCCCGAGGACGAGGCCGGACTTGAGGGCGCCGAACGTCACGGTCGCGGCCGCGCGGAGGGCCTCCCCCCGCACCTCGCCGGTGTCCGCGTCCACACCGGAGGGCACGTCGCACGCCAGCACGAGCGCATCCGCCGGCAGCGCGCGCGCCGCGGCGGGCAGCTCATACTCGCCGGTGAAGCCTGTGCCGAGCACGCCGTCCACCACGAGCGCGGCCTCGGGCGGCACCGCGTCGGCGCGGCGTCCCCCGGCCGCTCGCAGCGCAGCCCAGCCCTCGGCGTGCCAGCGCGGGGCGCCGTCGTCGTCCCGGCGGACGGGCACGGCGACCGCGGCCACGCCCCGACGGCGCAGGAACGCGAGGGCGAACAGCGCGTCCCCGCCGTTGTTGCCGGGGCCGACGAGGGCGGCCACCGTCGTGCCGGCCACCGGGCCGCGCTCACGCAGCAGGGCCGCGGCGTGCTCGGCCAGGGCCCAGGCGGCGGCGCGCATCAGCTCCGGGCCGCGGCCGGCCGCGAGCAGGGGCTCCTCGGCCGTGCGCACGGCCGAGCCGGTCACGGCGATGCGGGTCAGGTCATCGGCGGTCATGCGGACTCCTCCTCGGCCGCGCGGCGTTCGGCGACCACGTAGGCGGTGGCGACGTCCCCGTCATGGCTGAGGGAGAGGTGCCAGTGGGTGATGCCCAGGGCCTCGGCCTGGGCCTGCACGGTGCCGGTCAGGTGCACGGTGGGGCGGCCGTCGCCGTGGTCCGGGCGCGGGATCCAGCAGTGGTGCCACATCATCCCGGGCGGGGCGCCCATGGCCTTGGCGATCGCCTCCTTGGCGGCGAAGCGCGCGGCCAGCGAGCGCAGCGGCAGGTCCCGCTCATCCTCGGTGAACAGGCGTGCGCGCAGCGCCGGGGTGCGCTCGAGCTGCGCCCGGAACCGCGGGACGTCCACCACGTCCACCCCCACGCCGACGATCACGCCGCCCCCGCCCGCCGGGCGCCCACGACGACGGCGCCGGCCTCGTCCCCGACGGGCTGCCCGCGCAGTCGCTTGGCCAGGTCGAGCGGCCACTGCAGCACGCCGGGCAGCTGCTGGTCGCAGCCCGGCGTGAGCATCGCCTTCCCGTAGGCCAGCACGCCGTAGACGCCGTGCTGCAGGCGGCCGAGCCGGTCGAAGCCGGCGTCGAACGCGTACAGGGACACACGGCCCTCCTCGGGTGTGAGGCACCGCTCCGCCAGCAGCCGCGCACGCTCCACGTGCTGGTGGAAGGTGAGCACGCCCAGGTGGTGCAGGCCCAGCTCGCGCATGCGGTCGGCCGCGTGGACGACCTCGCCCTGGGTGGTCACCGGATCGGGCGCGAAGCACTCGACGGTGACGCCTTCCAGCCGCGGGTCGCGCTCCTCCGGGCCGCCGCACAGCTTCTCGTGCCCGTCCGGCCCCAGGTACGCGGAGACGAAGAGCCGGTCGGCGACGCCGGACGCGGCGAGCTCGATCGCGGCGTCGTAGACGCGGGGCTGGCTGTAGAGGACGAGGAGGGCGTCCACGCGCGGTGCGTCGTCCGGGTGCGGATCCGTCACGGCGTGCGTGGCCCACCCCGCGCCGAAGGCCAGTCCCAGCGCCGCCAGGGTCGCCACGGTGGCGCAGAGGGCCCGCGCCCACCGCGGCAGGCCACGGCGGACGCGCCCCCGGTCCACCTGCGGGCTCATGCGCCCTCGGGGACCTGCCGCAGCACGACGGTGGAGCGGGCCGGGAGCTCAAGCACGTCCCCGGCACGCACGCGGGGGCGGGTGCCGTCCGGGGCGACGTGGGACGAGGTGTCCACGACGACCTCCCACTCCGCCGGGAACGTGGGCCCGGGCAGGGTGTACGGCACGGGCTCCCACCACGCGTTCATGAGGACGTAGAAGTCCCGGTAGGGCTCCTCCCCGTCCTCGTCCCCGCGGGTGAGCATGTGCCCGTTGAGGTAGAAGCCGATCGACCGGGCCTCGGCGCCCCAGTCGTCCTCCGTCTTGGCGGTCGCGTCCGGCTCGAGCCACACGATGTCCGGCAGGGGCGCCTCGACGTCGCGGGCCGCGGGGCGACCGTCGAAGTGGTGGCGACGGCGGAACACCGCGTGGTCACGGCGCAGCGCGATCAGGTCGCGGGTGAACGCCACGAGCGAGTCGTCCATGGCGGACCAGTCGATCCACGAGATCTCGTTGTCCTGGCAGTAGACGTTGTTGTTGCCGCCCTGGGTGCGGCCCAGCTCGTCGCCGTGGCTGATCATGGGCACGCCCTGGCTGATCAGCAGGGTGGCCAGGAAGTTGCGGCGCTGGCGGGCGCGCAGCGTCACGACCTCGGGGTCGTCGGTCTCCCCCTCCACGCCGCAGTTCCACGAGCGGTTGTGCGCCTCGCCGTCGTTGTTGTCCTCGCCGTTGGCCTCGTTGTGCTTCTCGTTGTAGGAGACGAGGTCGCGCAGCGTGAAGCCGTCGTGGGCCGTGACGAAGTTCACGGACGCACCGGGGCCGCGCCCGTCCCCCTCATAGAGGTCGGCCGAGCCGGTCAGGCGGGTGGCGAACTCGCCGAGGGTGCCGGGCTCGCCGCGCCAGAAGTCGCGCACCGCGTCCCGGTACATGCCGTTCCACTCGGACCAGAGGCCGGGGAAGTTGCCCACCTGGTAGCCGCCCCAGCCCACGTCCCACGGCTCGGCGATGAGCTTGACGGTGCGCAGCACCGGGTCCTGGCGGACCACGTCGAAGAACCCGGAGAACATGTCCGGGCCCTGCTCCCCCTCCACCCGGGTGAGGGTGGTGGCCAGGTCGAACCGGAAGCCGTCCACGTGCATCTCGGTGACCCAGTAGCGGAGGGAGTCCATGACCAGCTGGAGGGCCTTGGGGCTGGAGAGGTCCACCGAGTTCCCGGTGCCCGTGTAGTCCATGTAGTGCCGCTCGTCGCCCTCGACGAGGTGGTAGTAGCCGGCGTTGTCCAGCCCGCGCAGGCTGAGCATGGGGCCCTTGTCGTTGCCCTCGGCCGTGTGGTTGTAGACCACGTCGAGGATCACCTCGAGACCGGCGGCGTGCAGGTCCTTCACCATCTGCTTGAACTCGCGGACCTGGCCGCCCACCTCGGAGGAGGAGGCGTAGGCGGCGTGCGGGGCGAAGAAGCCGAGCGTGTTGTAGCCCCAGTAGTTGCTCAGCCCCTTCTCCTGCAGGGTGGCGTCGTTGACGAACTGGTGCACGGGCATCAGCTCGACGGCGGTCACCCCGAGCTCGGTCAGGTGGCGGACCACCTCCGGGTGGGCCATGCCCGCGTAGGTGCCGCGCAGCTCCTCGGGGACGGCGGGGTGCAGCTTGGTCATGCCCTTGACGTGGGTCTCGTAGATCACCGTGTCCGTGAGCTCGACGGCGGGCGGGGCGTCATCGCCCCAGTCGAAGTCCTCGGCGACGACGACGCCGAGCATGCTCGTGCCCAGGTTGTCCGAGGTGTCGATGCGGTCCGGCTCGTCGAAGTCGTATGAGTGGTGCTGCTGGCCCCACTCGTAGTCGCCGGTGAACGCCCGCGCGTACGGGTCCACGAGGATCTTGGCCGGGTTGTGCCACAGGCCGCGGGCGGGGTCCCAGGGGCCGTGCACGCGGTAGCCGTAGCGCTGCCCGTGGCCGATGCCCGCCACGTGGGCGTGCCATGTGGTGCCGTGCCGCTCCTCGAGGGGGATGCGCGTCTCCGTGCCGTCGTCGGCGACGAGGCACAGCTCGACCGCCTCCACCTCGCGGGAGACCGCGAGGGCGAAGTTGGTGCCGGTCTCGTCCACGGTGGCCCCGAGGGGGTACGGCTGGCCGATCTCCACTGTGTGCATGACTCTCCGGGGTCTCGTCGTGCGGCCCGCCGGGTGCGGCGGGCCTCCTCGGGGAGTCTACTGGGGCGGGCGGACGCCATCCCCGGACGCGTCGCGGGCCCGGCCGCTGTGTGGCGGCCGGGCCCGGCAGGAGAGGTCGCGGTGGCCTCAGCGGCGGATCACTCCACCGTGACGGACTTGGCGAGGTTGCGCGGCTGGTCCACGTCGTAGCCCTTCGCCGTGGCGAGCTCGAGGGCGAAGATCTGCAGCGGGACCGTGGTCAGCAGCGGCATGAGCATCGGCTGGGTCTCGGGGACCTCGAAGACGACCTCGGCCTGGCCGCGCACGGCCGCGTCGCCGCGCTCGGCGACGGCGAAGGTGCGGGCGCCGCGGGCGCGGACCTCCTGGATGTTCGAGACCACCTTGGCGTGCAGCGAGTGTCGGTCCATGGGCGAGGGCATGACCACGAAGACCGGCTGGCCGTCGTCGATCAGGGCGATCGGGCCGTGCTTGAGCTCGCCCGCGGCGAAGCCCTCGGCGTGGATGTACGCGAGCTCCTTGAGCTTGAGCGCGCCCTCCATGGCCACCGGGTAGCCGACGTTGCGGCCGAGGAACAGGACGGAGGTGGCGTCGGCCATGGAGCGGGCGAGCTCCTTGACCTGGTCCTTGGCGGCGAGGATCTCCTCGATCTTGCCGGGGATCGCCCCGAGGTCCGCCAGGATGTCCTCGATCTGGCCGCTGAACAGCTTCTTGTTCAGCTGGGCCAGGTACAGGCCCAGCAGGTAGGCGGCGGTGATCTGCGCCAGGAACGCCTTGGTGGAGGCGACGGCGATCTCGGGGCCGGCGTGCGTGTAGAGCACGGCGTCCGACTCGCGCGGGATCGTGGAGCCGTTGGTGTTGCAGATGGACACGGTGCGGGCGCCCTGCTCCTTGGCGTAGCGGACCGCCATGAGGGTGTCCATGGTCTCGCCGGACTGGGAGATGGACACCACGAGGGTGTGCGGGTCGATGATCGGGTCGCGGTAGCGGAACTCGTGGGAGAGCTCCACCTCCACGGGGATCCGGCACCAGTGCTCGATGGCGTACTTGGCCACCGTGCCCGCGTAGGCGGACGTGCCGCACGCCAGGACGATGATCTTGTCGACGGCCTTGAGCTCCTCGGGGTCGATCCGCAGCTCGTCCAGCATCAGGGCGCCGGCGGCGTCCGTGCGGCCCAGCAGGGTGTCCTGCACGGCCTGGGGCTGGTCGTGGATCTCCTTCTCCATGAAGGTCTCGAAGCCGCCCTTCTCCGCGGCCGAGGCGTCCCAGTCCACGGTGAAGCGCTTGCCCTCGGCGGGGCCGCCCCGGAAGTCCGAGATCTCGACGGCGTCGGCCGTGATCGTCACGACCTGGTCCTGCTCGAGCTCGATGGCCTCGCGGGTGAAGTCGATGAAGCCGGAGACGTCCGAGCCGAGGAAGTTCTCCCCCTCGCCCAGGCCGACGACGAGCGGCGAGTTGCGGCGCGAGGCCACCACGCGGTCCGGGTGGTCCACGTGCACGGCCAGCAGGGTGAAGGCGCCCTCGAGGCGCTGGGAGGCCAACTGCATGGCGCGGGTCAGGTCCTGGCCGGCCGCGTTCCGGTAGACGTCCGCGAGGAGGTGGGCGGCCACCTCGGTGTCCGTCTCGGAGAGGAACTCGACGCCCTTGGCGAGCAGCTCCTCACGCAGCTCGGCGTAGTTCTCGATGATGCCGTTGTGGATCAGCGCCAGCCGGCCCTCGTCCGCCACCTGCGGGTGGGCGTTGCGGTCGGTGGGGCCGCCGTGGGTGGCCCACCGGGTGTGGCCGATGCCGACGAGGCCGGTGGGGATGGGGTGCTCGGCGAGCTCCTCAGCGAGGTTGGCGAGCTTGCCCGCCTTCTTCCGGTGGTACAGCTGACCGCCGTCCACCACGGCCACACCGGCGGAGTCGTATCCGCGGTATTCGAGACGACGCAGGCCCTCCATCAGGACGTCGAGAGCGCCGTGCTCACGATCCGACTGGGGCTGGCCGATGTATCCGACGATTCCGCACATGCGCACGAGAATACCGGGCCGGACCCGTCTTCCGCGCACGGCGGGCCGGCTCACTCCGCCCGGGACGAGAACCCCGCGGGGTTGGCCTCCTGCCAGGCCCAGAGGTCCCGCACCATCGCGGTCACATCGCGTCGGGCGTGCCAGCCCACCTCGGCGCCGATCGCGTCCACGGCGGCGCACGACTCGGCGATGTCCCCGGGCCGGCGCTCGACCACGCGGTACGGGATGCGGCCGCCCGTGACCGCCTCGAAGGCGCGCACCATCTCGAACACGGTGACGCCCTCGCCCCGGCCGATGTTCCAGACCCGGGTCGTCGTACCGCCCCCGGTCGCCACGCGGGCCGCGAGCCATTCGAGCCCGGCCACGTGCGCCTCCGCGAGGTCCATCACGTGGATGAAGTCGCGCACGGCGCTCCCGTCGCGCGTGTCGAAGTCCGCGCCGAACACCCGCAGCTCGGGGTACACGCCGGAGGCCACCCGCGCCACGAAGGGCATGAGGTTCGCCGGCACCCCGCTCGGGTCCTCGCCCAGCCGCCCGGAGGGATGCGCGCCGACCGGGTTGAAGTAGCGCAGCATCGCCAGCCCGCCGCCGTCGACCGTGGCGCAGACGTCGCGCAGCACCTGCTCCGCCATGAGCTTGGAGTGCCCGTAGGGCGAGACCGGGTCTGTGGCGGCGTCCTCGGCGACCGGCACCGGCGCGCGGTCGCCGTACACGGTCGCGGAGGAGGAGAACAGGACCGTGCGGGCGCCGGCCGCGAGCGCGGCCTCGGCGACGGCGGCCGTGCCGCCCACGTTCACGTCGTAGTAGGCGGCGGGGCGGGTCATCGACTCGGTGGGCGACTTCAGCCCGGCGAAGTGCACGAGTGCGGCCGGGCCGAAGTCCGCGAGCGCCCCGCGGTAGTCCTCGGGGCGGCGGATGTCGGCCACGTGCAGGCGCAGCCGCGACCCGCCCAGACGCGTTTCGGCGAGCTCGGCGACGCGCTCGAGCGACGTCGTCGTCGCCGTGACCAGGCTGTCCAGGACGAGGACGTCGTGGCCCGCCTCGAGCAGCGTGAGCACGGTGTGGGATCCGAGGTATCCGGCACCGCCGGTCACGAGAACGCGCATGGGCCGATCCTATCCGGGCCCTGTGACGTCACGCGGGGGCCCGCTCCGGGCGGGCCGCGGCCATAATGGATCGGGTGACCTACACCCCCCCGACCTCCGAGCTGCCCCTCGTGGGCCCCGAGGAGCCCGCGGACGCCGTGCCCGACGGCCACCAGCGCTCCCCCTTCGTGGAGCTGGACCGCCAGACCTGGGCCCGTCTCGCCTCGGAGATGGCGCAGCCCTTCGACCAGGCGGACGTGGAGCGTCTGCGCGGCCTCGGCGAGCATCTGTCCCTGCGCGAGGTCGCCGAGGTCTACCTTCCGCTCTCGCGCCTGCTGAGCATCAACGTGGAGGCCTCCGCGGCCCTGCGCAGCGCGACCAACGCGTTCCTCGGCGAGCGGACGGGGCGCACCCCGTACGTGATCGGGGTGGCCGGGTCGGTCGCCGTCGGCAAGTCGACGACGGCGCGTGTGCTCCAGGAGATGCTGCGCCGCTGGCCGACGACGCCGCGCGTCGAGCTGGTCACCACGGACGGCTTCCTGCACCCCAACGCGGTGCTGCACGAGCGCGGCATCATGTCCCGCAAGGGCTTCCCCGAGTCCTACGACCGCCGCGCGCTGCTGCGCTTCATGGCGGACGTCAAGTCCGGGGCGCAGGAGGTGCGCGCGCCCGTGTACTCGCACATCACCTACGACATCGTGCCGGGCGAGGAACAGGTGGTGCACCGTCCCGACGTGCTGATCGTGGAGGGACTCAACGTGCTGGCCCCGCCGCGCACCCGGGCCGACGGCACCGCCGGGCTCTCCGTCTCCGACTTCTTCGACTTCTCGGTGTACGTGGACGCGCGCGCGTCCTGGATCCGGTCCTGGTACATCGACCGGTTCATGGGTCTGCGCTCGGGGGCCTTCGCCGACCCGCGCAGCTACTTCCACCGGTACTCCTCCCTGTCGGACGCCGAGGCTCAGGCGACGGCCGAGTCCATCTGGGACTCCATCAACGGCCCGAACCTCGAGCAGAACGTGCGCCCGACCCGCGGGCGCGCCCGGCTGGTGCTCACGAAGAACGCGCAACACGAGGTGACCCGCGTGCTGCTGAGGAAGGTCTGATCCATGCGTCGCACCCTCCCTCTCGCCGCGCTGGCCGCGCTCGCGCTGCTCGTGGCCGGTTGCGGCACGCCCGCCGCGGGCCCGTCCTCGGCGACGCCGGCTTCCGGCTCCGCGAGCGCGGCCGCGTCGTCCCGCGCCGCCTCGAGCACGGCGCCGTCGTCGAGCACGCACGCCGACCCGGCCGCCCTCGACGTCGTCGTGAACAAGACCCGCCCCGTGGCCCCGCCCGACTGGGCGCCCTCGGATCTGGTGGCCGTGCCCGGCAGCGAGCTGCCCCTGCGCGCGGAGGCCGCGACGGCGGCCGGCGACCTGCTGGATGCCGCCGCGGCGGCGGGTCACCGCCTCACCACCCTGAGCGCCTACCGCTCGTACGACTACCAGGTCCGGACGTACGGCCACTGGGTCGACGAGCTGGGCCGCGCCGAGGCCGACCGCGTCTCCGCGCGTCCGGGGTACTCCGAGCATCAGACCGGCCTGGCCTGGGACGTGGGCGACGCCGCGACCCCTGCGTGTGACCTGGAAGCGTGCTTCGGCGACACCGCCGCGGGCCGTTGGGTGGCCGCGCACGCCGCCGAGTACGGGTTCGTCATCCGCTATCCCGCCGGGGCCGAGGACGTGACGGGCTTCGCCCACGAGCCGTGGCACCTGCGCTACGTCGGGTCCGCGGAGGCGGCCCGGGTCGAGGCGGCCGGCGGCGTCCTCGAGACCGCGTGGGGTCTGCTGCCGGCGCCGGACTACGCGGACTGAGACGCACGACCCTGTACCGCGCCGCCTTCGTGACACGTAGGATTCTCCCCATGCTCCAGGGATTCAAAGACTTCATCATGAAGGGCAACGTCCTCGACCTCGCCGTCGCCGTCATCATCGGCGCCGCCTTCGGCAAGATCGTGAACGCGCTCGTCGAGGCGGTCCTCATGCCGCTCATCGCCGCCGCCGTGGGCTCGCCGAACTTCGACTCGTTCGCCGTGCTGACGGTCAACGGCAACGACGTGAAGTTCGGCGTGCTGCTCACCGCCATCGTCAACTTCCTGCTCATCGCCGCGGCCGTGTACTTCGCCATCGTGATGCCAATGAACAAGATGATCGAGGCCCGCAACCGCCGCCTCGGCATCGACCCCGCCGAGGAGGAGGTGGCCGCCGACGTCGCCGTGCTCACCGAGATCCGCGACCTGCTCGCCGAGCGCCGCGGCGGCCCCACCTCCGGGACCACCGCCCTCTGATCTCCCCCTGTCCGACGCCGAAGGGCCCGGGACGACTCACACGAGTCGCCCCGGGCCCTTCCTTCATGCCCTCGGCGGCGCGGGGGCCGTTCCCTCAGGGGCGCGACGTCGTCCGGTCCGCGCTGGACCCGGCGTCCGGGGCGACCTCCGAGTCCTGCCGGTCCGGATCCAGGCACGGCAACCACTCCACGGGGGCGCTCTGCCGCGCGCACACGGACGCCTCCACGGCGAGGAACGCGGCCGACCACAGGACCGCCAGCCCCGCGAGCAGCCCCGCGAACAGGGTCCAGCGGCGGGGCCGGGGGGCCGCGTCCGACGTCATCGGTCCGGTCAGTCGTGCAGGCGCAGCTCGCGCTGCACGACGTCGGCCAGCACCTGGGCCTCCCGGCCGGCGGTCTCCTCGTCCGGGGCCTCGACCATGACGCGCACGACCGGCTCCGTGCCCGACGGGCGCAGCAGCACGCGGCCGGTCGCGCCGAGGCGGGCCTCCGCCTCGGCCACCGCCGCCTGGACGGCCTCGTCCTCGGCGGCGCGGGACTTGTCCACGCCGCGCACGTTCACGAGGACCTGGGGCAGCCGGTCCATCACCGCGGCCAGCTCGGAGAGCGGGGTACCGGTCTCGGCGACGCGCGAGGCGAGCTGCAGGCCGGTGAGGACCCCGTCGCCGGTGGTGGCGTGGTCCGAGAAGATCACGTGGCCGGACTGCTCGCCGCCGAGCGAGTAGTCGCCGAGCTTCATGCCGGCCAGGACGTAGCGGTCGCCCACCTGGGTCTCGACGAGCTGGACGCCCTCCCGGCCCATGGCCAGCTTCAGGCCCAGGTTGGACATGACGGTCACGACCAGGGTGTCGTCGCGCAGGACGCCGCGGTCCTTGAGTGCCACGGCCATGACGCCCATGATCTGGTCGCCGTCGACGACCTCGCCGCGATCGTCCACGGCGAGGCACCGGTCGGCGTCGCCGTCGTGCGCGATGCCGAGGTCCGCGCCGTGCTCGCGCACGGCCGCCTGGAGCTTCTCGAGGTGGGTGGAGCCGTAGCCGTCGTTGATGTTGAGCCCGTCCGGGGACGCGCCGATCACGACGACCTCCGCGCCGGCGGCGCGGAACGCCTCGGGCGAGCAGCCGGCGGCCGCGCCGTGTGCGCAGTCCAGGACGACCTTGAGCCCGTCCAGCCGGTGCGGGAGGGTCTGCAGGAGGTGGAGGACGTAGCGGTCCTCGGCATCCGCGAAGACGCGCACGCGGCCCACGTCCGCGCCCTGGGGCCGTCGCGGCGTCACGCCCTCGAGGTGGCGGATGATCTCGTCCTCCTGCGCGTCGGTCAGCTTCTCGCCGCCGCGCGCGAGGAACTTGATGCCGTTGTCCGGGGCCGGGTTGTGGGAGGCGGAGATCATCACGCCGAAGTCGGCGTCCAGGTCCCCCACGAGATAGGCGGCGGCGGGGGTCGGCAGCACGCCGGCGTCCCACACGTCCACGCCCGAGGACGCCAGGCCCGCCTGCACGGCGGCCGCGATGAACTCGCCGCTGATGCGCGGGTCCCGGGCCACGACGGCGACGGGGCGTCGGCCGGCGTCGAAGGCCTCCGCGCAGAGGACGGGCGAGGCGGCCTGGGCCAGCTGGACGGACAACTCCACGGTGAGGGTCTCGTTGGCCAGGCCACGGACGCCATCGGTTCCGAACAATCTCGACATGATCAGTCAGTGTAGGGGCCGCCCCTGCGGCCTGCATCACGGGAGGGTCACGAAACGGGCCGGGGGGCGGTAGCATCGGACCGGTCGAGCCCCCGCGGCCGCGCCCGTCCGCTCACATCCGCCCGGGAGGCCCCGCCCCGAACCCGAAGGACCTCGATCCATGCCCGACGTGACCCCGCCCCCGCTCCCCCATTCCTGGACGCGCCGCAGCGTGCTGGGCGGCACGGGCCTGGCGATCGCTGCCGGCGTGGCCGGCTGCGGGCGTGATGAGCAGGCCGAGCAGAGCTCGGAGGGCGACGAGCAGGCCACCCGCCTGCCCGCCCCGGACATCATCACCACCGCGCAGTGGGGCGCCATGCAGCCCAACTACTACCTGCAGACCCTGAACGAGCGCCCCTCCTACCTGGTGATCCACCACACCACCACGCCGAACGTCACGGACGGCTCCCGGGAGGCGGCGGAGAGCATCGCGCAGGTGGTCCAGAACGCGCACATGAGCCCCGCGAACGACTGGGGCGACACCGGGCAGCACTTCACCGTCTCCCGCGGCGGCTTCGCGATGGAGGGCCGCCACGGCTCCCGGCACGCGCTCGAGGGCGGACAGACGTTCATGCTCGGCGTCCACGCGCTCGGGTTCAACGCGTATGCGCTCGGCATCGAGTGCGAGGGGCTGTACATGCTGAACCCGCCGCCGCAGAGCCTCTACGCCGGCCTGGTGCCGCTCGTCGCCTACATCTGCCAGCAGTACGAGCTGCCGCCGTCCCGCATCATCGGCCACCGCGACGTCACCGCCACCAGCTGCTGCGGCGACGCGTTCTACGCCAAGCTGCCGATCCTGCGCGAGGACGTCCGCCTCTCCCTGGCCTCGGGCGAGTACCACGTCTCGGAGGGCTTCGGGGCGGACAACCTCTTCGACGACGCACACGTCACCCCGGAGTACGTGGAGGAGGAGCGCGGCTGAATCCGCCCCCGCACACGACGGCGCCCCTCACCGGACGGTGAGGGGCGCCGTCGTGTGCGGCCCGGTCAGCGCACGCGCGGGAACGAGCCGCCGGAGACCTCGCCGTACTCGGCCAGCTCGTTGGCCGGGCCGCAGATCTGCGGGTCGGGGCGGTGGACGATGCGCTCGTCCTTGTCCGGGTAGGGCAGCGTGTGCAGCACGTGGCGGATGGCCTCGAGGCGGGCGCGCTTCTTGTCGTTCGACTTCACGACGGTCCACGGGGCGTCGGCCGTGTGCGTGTAGAAGAACATGGCCTCCTTCGCGTTCGTGTAGTCGTCCCACTTGTCCAGGGAGGCCAGGTCGGTGGGCGAGAGCTTCCAGCGACGCACGGGGTCGGTCTCCCGCGCGGCGAAGCGGTTGAGCTGCTCGCGCTGGGACACGGAGAACCAGAACTTGATGATGTGCACGCCGGAGTTGACGAGCATGCGCTCCAGCTCAGGGGTCTCGCGCATGAACTCGAGGTACTGCTGCGCCGTGCAGTAGCCCATGACGCGCTCGACGCCGGCACGGTTGTACCAGGAGCGGTCGAACATCACGATCTCACCGCCGGAGGGCAGGTGCTGGATGTAGCGCTGGAAGTACCACTGCGAGGCCTCCTCCTCCGTGGGCTTCTCCAGGGCCACGGTCCGGGCGCCGCGGGGGTTGAGGTGCTCGTTGAAGCGCTTGATGGCGCCGCCCTTGCCGGCGGCGTCGCGGCCCTCGAAGATGATCAGGACCTTCTGGCCGGTCTCCTTGACCCAGAGCTGCATCTTCAGCAGCTCGATCTGCAGCTCGCGCTTGCGTCGTTCGTAGCTCTTGCGGCTGAGCTTGGTCTTGTACGGGTAGCCCTCACGCCAGGCCTGCGGGTCCGGGGTGGGGGTCTTCTTCTCCCCGCCGAGCTTGCGGCCCAGCTCCCGGATCTCGTCCACCTCGGCGGCGTAGTCACGGGTCACGGCGAAGGGGGCCTGCGCGGCGTGCTCCGTGCCGTGCTCGCCACGGGTGCGGGGGTCGGGCGTGGGACTCGTGTTCTCGGCCACGGCGGCTCCTGAGGGTGTCTCCGATCGGACCGCGCACCGGACGGGCGAGCGGCCCGTCATGGCGTCGTCGCCATGCGCCTCCATATTAACCCTGGGTCAGGTGCCGCCGGCCCACGGAGACGGCGGACGCCCCGCCCCGCTCGTGAGGAGCGGGACGGGGCGTCGGCGGGGGCACGGTGGGGACACCGTGCGGCGCAGGATCAGCGCTTCGAGAACTGCGAGGCCTTGCGGGCCTTCTTGAGGCCGGCCTTCTTGCGCTCGATGACGCGGGCGTCGCGGGTCAGGAAGCCGGCCTTCTTGAGCGCCGGGCGGTTGTGCTCGCGGTCGATCTCGTTGAGGGCGCGGGAGATGCCCAGGCGCAGCGCACCGGCCTGGCCGGAGGGGCCGCCGCCGTGGATGCGGGCGATCACGTCGTAGGCGCCGGTCAGCTCCAGCAGCGTGAAGGGGTCGGAGACCTCCTGCTGGTGCAGCTTGTTGGGGAAGTAGTTCTCCAGGGCGCGGCCGTTGATGGTCCACTGGCCGGAGCCGGGGACGAGGCGCACGCGGGCCACGGCCTCCTTGCGGCGGCCGACGGCGGAGCCGGGCACGGTCAGGGCCGGGCGCTCGGAGGCGACGGGGGCCTCGGCGGCGGCGGTGGACTCAGAGGTGTAGCTCGTCAGCTCCACGTCGTCGTTCTCGTTGATGCTCATGGTTCTCCTCAGGGAAGGTCTGCGTCAGTGGCCCGCCGGGGTCACTGGGCGACCTGGCCGATCTCGAAGGTCTGGGGCTGCTGGGCGGTGTGCGGGTGCTCGGCGCCCTTGTACACCTTCAGCTTGGAGAGCTGCTGGGCGGCCAGCGAGTTCTTCGGGAGCATGCCCTTGACGGCCTTCTCCACGGCGCGGACCGGGTTGGTCTCGAGCAGCTCGGCGTAGGACTGCGACTTCAGGCCGCCCGGGTAGCCCGAGTGGCGGTAGGCGCGCTTCTTCTCGAGCTTGGCGCCGGTGAGGGCGACCTTCTCGGCGTTCACGATGATGACGTAGTCGCCCATGTCCATGTGGGGGGCGAACGTCGGCTTGTGCTTGCCGCGCAGGAGGGCGGCGGTGTGGGAGGCCAGGCGGCCGAGGACGACGTCGGTGGCATCGATGATGTGCCACTGACGGTCGGCGTCACCAGGCTTGGGAGAGTACGTACGCACGTTGTCTGCCTTCAGGGTCGGTGGTGGTCCACAGCACCTGCCCGCCGGGTCGTGATTCCGGCGCGCTCGCGCTGTCAGTTCTCCGTGCGCGCCGGTCCCCCAGGTGAGGGCTGGAAGGCGTCCGGGCCCGATGCCCCGGGGGTGCGGCGCGAGCTGAAGGCCATGCAACTGAGCCACTCGCGGCACGACGCATCCGGGTGCGGGCATGCGCAACGTCCACCCATCCTACCGAACGCGGGCCCCGGAGCCAAAAGCCGCTACCGCGGGCCGCCCCGGCTCACAGGGTCCGCTTCGCCCGGGTGCCCTCGGCGCGCCGGTGCAGCTCCTCCGTCTCGTCGGGATAGCCGACGGCGAGCAGCGTCAGCCCCCCGGGCGGGGCGAGGCGCACCTCGGAGTCGCGGGCAGGCCTCGCCACCCGGTGAGCGAGCCAGCCGGGCTCGCGTGCCCCCTCCCCCACCTGGAGCAGCGCCCCGACGATCGCCCGGACCATGTTGTGGCAGAACGCGTCGGCCCGGATCCGGACGCGCACGACGCCGTCCTCATCGCGTCGCACCTCCAGGTGCTGGACCTCGCGGATGGTCGTGGCGCCCGCGCGGGGCCGGCAGAAGGACAGGAAGTCGTGGAGTCCGAGGACGGCGTCGGCCTCCAGCGCCATGAGGCGATCGTCCAGGGCGGCGCCGTGCCAGTGGGTGAAGCCCCGCGTGCGCGGATCACGCGCGGCGGGTGCGTCGTCGATCCGGTACTCGTACTCGCGCCACAGCGCGCTGAACCGCGCGTCGAAGCCCGCGGGGGCCCGCCGCGCCCCGTGCACGACGACGGCCCCGCCCCACCCGGAGAGCACCCCGCCGAGGCGTCGGGTGAGGGAGGTGGCCGGTTCCAGGCCGGGCCGGCCGCGGGTCAGGCCCGCCCACTCCGTCTCGGTCAGGTCGAGGTGGACGACCTGGCCGCGCGCGTGCACCCCCGCGTCGGTGCGGCCGGCGACCACCGTGCGCACGGGCCGGCGCAGGATCCGCTCGAGCCCGTCCTCCAGCGCACCCTGGACCGAGTCGAGACCGGGCTGGCGGGCCCAGCCGTGGAAGGTGCCGCCGTCGTAGGCCAGGTCCAGGCGGACTCGCACGGACGCGGGTTCCCCGGGCGCCGGCGGGGCGTCCGGGCGGTGCTGCTCGCTCATGCTGCTCCTCAAGCGGGTCGGGGCCGGGGACGGCGAAGGGCCGCCCACCGAGTGGTGGACGGCCCTTCGCCGATGCGTCGTCACGGGGACGGACGCGGACTCCCGCGATGGCGTCAGGCCATCTTCTGGGCGGCCTCGCCACCGGCGGGCTCGAAGCCCGCGGCCTTGGCCTCCTCGACGGTGGAGAACCAGACCTCGGCGGTGGTCTGGTCATACCAGCGCGAGCCGGGGACGTGGTACTTCTTCGAGCTGGCGTTGCCCTTGATGGTGGCCTCGGCCGGAGCCGAGCCGTCCTCGGTGGTGGGCACGGCGCCGTCGATCTCGGCGGCGGTCTCCTGCGACTCGGCCACGGTGACCTCCTCGGTGGCGGCCGGGTCGACGGCCTCCACCGGGGTGGACTCGGCCGGGGCGGCCGGCGCGGACGCGGCGGCCTGCTCGGCCTCACGCACCACGGCCTGCTTGCCGGAGATCGGGTCCATGATCAGCTCGATCACGGCCATGGGCGCGTTGTCGCCATGGCGGTTGCCGATCTTGGTGATGCGGGTGTAGCCGCCGTTGCGCTCGGCCATCGCGGGGCCGATCACGGTGAACAGCTCGTGCACGACCGCCTTGTTGGTGCGGTTCTTGGCGGCGATGAGACCCTGCACCTTGCGGCGGGCCGGCAGATCGCCCTTCTTGGCGAAGGTGATCAGGCGCTCGGCGTAGGGGCGCAGGCGCTTGGCGCGGGTGAGCGTCGTGGTGATCGACTTGTGCTCGAACAGCTGGGCGGACATGTTCGCCAGCATGATGCGCTCGTGGGCCGGGCTGCCGCCCAGACGCGGACCCTTGGTGGGGGTAGGCATGGTGTTTCTCCTCGGGTGGGACCCTTCAGCCGGCTGCGGCGTCGGGTCGAAGATGTCAGGTGGTGCGGAATCGGCTCAGTAGTCCGAGAACGGGTCGTCGTCCATCTGGCGCGCGTGCGCCTGCGGGTCGTAGCCGGCCGGCGAGTCCTTGAGGGACAGGCCCAGCTCCTGGAGCTTCTCCTTGACCTCGTCGATGGACTTCGCGCCGAAGTTGCGGATGTCCATCAGGTCGGCCTCGGAACGGCCCACGAGCTCGCCCACGGTGTGGATGCCCTCGCGCTTGAGGCAGTTGTACGAGCGCACGGTGAGCTCGAGCTCCTCGATCGGCTGGGCCAGGTCGGCGGAGCCCTCGACGACCTCGGGCTCGTCACCCAGGTCGATGCCCTCGGCCTCGACGTTGAGCGAGCGGGCCAGGCCGAACAGCTCGACCAGGGTGGAGCCGGCAGAGGCCACCGCGTCACGCGGCAGCATGTTCTCCTTGGTCTCCACGTCCAGGATCAGACGGTCGAAGTCGGTGCGCTGCTCCACACGGGTGGCCTCGACCTTGAAGGTCACCTTGAGGACCGGGGAGTAGATGGAGTCGACCGGGATACGGCCGATCTCCGCGTCCGCGGACTTGTTCTGGGCGGCGGTCACGTAGCCGCGACCGCGCTCGATGGTCAGCTCCATGTCGAACTTGCCCTTCGCGTTCAGGGTCGCGATGTGCAGGTCCGGGTTGTGGATCTCGACGCCGGCCGGCGCGGTGATGTCCGCGGCGGTGACGACGCCGGCCCCCTGCTTGCGCAGGTAGGCCACCACGGGCTCGTCGTTCTCCGAGGAGACGGAGAGCTTCTTGATGTTGAGGATGATCTCGGTGACATCCTCCTTGACTCCGTTGACGGTGCTGAACTCGTGCAGCACGCCGTCCACGCGGATGCTGGTCACGGCAGCACCGGGGATCGACGAGAGCAGAGTGCGGCGCAGGGAGTTGCCGAGGGTGTAGCCGAAGCCGGGCTCCAGGGGCTCGATGACGAACCGGGAACGACGGTCGGAGACGACCTCTTCGGTCAGCGTGGGGCGCTGTGCAATGAGCACGGACATTTCCTTTCGGCGAGCGTCCGCCATATGACGCACGCGGTGGGTGGAAACGAGGACGGGGTGGGGGCAGGTCCGCAGACCTGTCCGCGTCCGCCCCGGGCGGGGGCGGACGCGGACACAGCGCTCAGGTCAGACGCGGCGGCGCTTCGCCGGGCGAGCGCCGTTGTGGGCCATGGGGGTGACGTCCTGGATGGACCCCACCTCGAGGCCGGCGGCCTGCAGGGAGCGGATGGCGGTCTCGCGGCCCGAGCCCGGACCCTTCACGAAGACGTCCACCTTCTTCATGCCGTGCTCCTGCGCACGCTTGGCGGCCTGCTCGGCGGCCATCTGCGCGGCGTACGGGGTCGACTTGCGCGACCCCTTGAAGCCGACCTCGCCGGACGAGGCCCAGGAGATGACGGCACCCGTGGTGTCCGTGATGGACACGATGGTGTTGTTGAACGTGCTCTTGATGTGGGCCTGGCCCACGGTGATGTTCTTGTTGGCCTTGCGACGCGGCTTGCGGGCAGCCGATGCGCGAGTCTTGGGGGGCATGTGATTCTCCTCCGGGAAAGCTGCTGGTGCTGATGCTGCGGGCGGGGCGTCCGGACGTGGACGCGGTCACCGCCGGTGCAGGATCACTTCTTCTTGCCGGCGACCGTCTTCTTGGGGCCCTTGCGGGTACGGGCGTTGGTCTTCGTGCGCTGGCCGCGCACCGGCAGGCCGCGGCGGTGGCGCAGGCCCTCGTAGGAGCCGATCTCCACCTTGCGACGGATGTCGGCGGCCACCTCGCGGCGGAGGTCGCCCTCCACCTTGTAGCTGCCCTCGATGTGGTCGCGCAGCTGCACCAGCTGCTCGTCGGAGAGGTCCTTCACGCGGATGTTCGGGTCGATGCCCGTGGCGGCGAGGGTCTCCTCAGCGCGGGTCTTGCCCACACCGTAGATGTACGTGAGTGCGATGATCACGCGCTTCTCGCGCGGAATGTCAACGCCTGCAAGACGAGCCATGTGGCCGTCCTCCTGTTCTTCTGCAGCAGGGGTCTGCACCAGGGACGTCCCGCACGACGCGGCACTGGGCCTCGCGGACCCGTCGTCGCGGCGCCGGGGAAGATCCGGCGTGCTCCGCGGCGGGCGTCCGCCGTCGTCGGTCTCCGGCCCCTGCGGCCGGAGGTGGGGGCCCTCCCCTCACGGGGTGGACCGCTGTCCCTGCTGTTCGGCCCGATGGCCGGTGGGTGGTGTGGTCAACGCGACGGCGTCGCTCCCCGGGCTCCCGGGGAGGCGATCAGCCCTGGCGCTGCTTGTGGCGCGGGTTCGAGCAGATCACCAGCACGCGGCCCTTACGGCGCACGACCTGGCACTTGTCACAAATCCGCTTCACGCTCGGCTGAACCTTCACGGCTCTTCCTCCTGCGCTCGCTTGGACGGGGGTTCTTACTTGTATCGGTACACGATCCGACCCCGGTTGAGGTCGTACGGGCTAAGCTCCACCACGACGCGATCCTCGGGGAGGATGCGGATGTAGTGCTGACGCATCTTTCCGGAGATCGTGGCGAGCACGACGTGCTCGTTCTGCAGACGGACCCGGAACATCGCGTTCGGCAATGCCTCCGACACCGTGCCCTCGACCTCGATGACACCTTCCTTCTTAGCCATGTCCTCCACAATCGTCATGCCCCGGGCACGGCCGCGGAGGGCCGGGTGACGGGGCGGGAACGGGTCTGCTCGCCGGCGCACACGAGTGCGCGCACACGAACAACATTCGACGATACCGCATTCTCGGTCTGAGAACCAGCACAGACGACGACGGCCGCCCGGTCCGCCGGACGGGCGGGACGGACGGCCGACAGCTCGGGCCGCTCACTCCCCCGGCGGGACCGGGACCACGCCGAACCGGGCGAGCTCGGAGGCGCCGCCGTCGGGCGCGGTGAGCACCCACACACCGCCGTCGTGCCGGCAGACCGAGTGCTCCCACTGGCTGGCGCGGGCGCCGTCGAGGGTCACCACGGTCCAGTCGTCCGCGAGCACCTTCGTGTCGATGGAGCCACGCACCAGCATCGGCTCGATGGCGAGCGCCAGACCGGGGCGGATCTTGGGGCCCCGGTGGCCGGTGCGGTAGTTGAACACGTCCGGGGGCAGGTGCATGGCCGAGCCGATGCCGTGCCCCACGTACTCCTCGAGGATGCCGAGCTCCTCGCCCGGCTGCGCCGAGACGAAGTCGTCGATGGCGTCCCCGATGTCCCCGACATGGGTGGCGGACGCGAAGGCCGCGATGCCGACCCAGAGCGCCTCCCGCGTGATCGCCGAGAGGCGCTCGTCGGCCGGGTCCGCGGTGCCGGCCGCGGAGGAGCCCAGGATCACCGTGCGGGCCGAGTCGGCGTGCCAGCCGTCCACGATCGCGCCCCCGTCGACCTTCAGCACGTCGCCGGTCTGCAGGACCCGGTCCCCGGGGATGCCGTGCACGACCTCGTCGTTGACCGAGGTGCAGATCGAGGCCGGGAAGTCGTAGTAGCCCAGGAAGTTGGAGGTCGCACCGCGCTCGGCCAGGACGCCCGCGAACACGGCGTCCAGCTCCGCGGTGGTGACGCCCGGCGCGGCCGCGGTCAGCGTGGCGTCCAGGGCCTCGGACAGGACCACCCCCGCGCGCTGCATGGCCTGCAGCTGGGGGGCGGTCTTGAGCTCGAGCGAGCGGCGGCCGATCACGGGGTCAGGACTCCGCGCCCGGCTGGATCACGGGCAGGGAGCCCGTGGCTGCGCGCACGGAGTACACGGCCTGCAGCAGGCGCTCGGTGACGTCGTCGATCTGCCCGGTGCCGTCCACGCGGGCGACGATGCCGCGCTCCACGTACTCCTGGATGACGGACTCGGTCTCGCGGTGGTACAGGTCCAGGCGGTGCTCGATGACCTCCTGGGTGTCGTCCGCGCGGCCCTCGATCTCGGCACGCTTGAGCAGGCGCTCCACGAGCTCCTCGTCGGGCACCTCCAGCTCGACGACGGCGGACAGCGACAGGCCGGCCTCGGCGAGCATGGCGTCCAGCGCCTCGACCTGGCCCTTCGTGCGCGGGTAGCCGTCCAGCAGGAAGCCGTGCTCCGCATCGGCCTGGGCGATGCGGTCCGCGACCATGCGGTTCGTGACCTCATCGGGGACGAAGTCGCCGTTGTCGATGTACTTCTTGGCCTCGACGCCGAGCGGCGTCATCGACTTCACGTTGTGGCGGAAGATGTCACCGGTGGAGATCGGGACGATCCCCAGCTTGTCGGCGATCCGGGCGGCCTGGGTGCCCTTGCCGGAACCGGGAGGGCCCATGAGCAGCATGCGGGTCATCGTGTGTTCCTCACTGTCGATACGGACGGCGTTGCGGGATCGGGTCGGGGCTCAGCGCAGCAGGCCCTCGTAGTGGCGCTGCTCCATCTGTGCGCTGACCTGCTTCACGGTCTGGAGGCCGACGCCCACCATGATGAGGATGGACGTGCCGCCGAGCGGGAAGTTCTGGCTGGTGCCGATCACCGCGAAGGCGATCAGCGGGATCATGGCCACGATACCGAGGTAGAGGGCACCCACGAACGTGATGCGGCTGATGACGTACTGCAGGTAACGCTCGGTGGGCCGGCCGGCGCGGACGCCGGGGATGAAGCCGCCGTAGCGCTTCATGTTGTCCGAGATCTCCACCGGGTTGAACGTGATGGACACGTAGAAGTACGTGAAGCCGATGATGAGCAGGAAGTACAGGGCCATGTACACCGGGTGGTCACCGGAGCCGAAGTACCGGCTCAGCCACGTGATCCACGGGGCCGGCGCACTGCCGTCCTGCGGCGTGTTGAACTGGATGAGGATGCCCGGGAGCATCAGCACGGAGGAGGCGAAGATGACCGGGATGACGTTGGCCATGTTCACCTTGACCGGGATGTAGGTGCTCGACCCGCCCACGGTCCGTGAGCCGATCTGCCGCTTGGCGTACTGGACCGGGATCCGGCGCTGCGACTCCTCCACGAAGACGATGGCCAGCATGGTGAGCAGGCCGATCCCCATGACGATCGCGAACACGCGCCAGCCCTGCGTCTGGACCACCTGGCCGAGGCCGGCCGGGAAGCCCGCCGCGATGGAGGTGAAGATCAGCAGGGACATGCCGTTGCCCACGCCGTTCTCGGTGATCCGCTCGCCGAACCACATGACGATGAGACAGCCGGTGGTCAGGGCGATGACCACGAGCAGCACCGTGAGGATGGAGCCGTCGCGCAGCAGCGGCAGGCTGCATCCGAGCAGCGCCCCGGTGCGGGCCAGCGAGGCCATCGTGGTCGCCTGCAGCAGGGCGAGGGCGAGGGTCAGGTAACGGGTGTACTGCGTCAGCGTCGCCTGGCCCTGCGGGCCCTCCTGGTGGAGCTGCTCGAAGCGCGGGATCACCACGCGCAGCAGCTGCACGATGATCGACGCCGTGATGTAGGGCATGATGCCGAGCGCGAAGACGGACACCTGCAGGAGCGCCCCGCCCGAGAACATGTTCACGAAGGAGTACAGGCCGCCCTGGGCGTTGCCCGCCGCGAGGCACTGCTGCACCGCCGGGTAGTCCACCCCGGGGGCCGGCACGAAGGCGCCCATCCGGTAGACGGCGATGAGCCCGAGCGTGAAGGCGATCTTCCGCAACAGGTCAGGCGTCCGGACGATCCGGGCGATGGCCTTGAGCACGAGTCCTCCTGCGGTGGTCCTGTGGGGCGCGCGCCGGCCGCGGGGCGGGGCACGAGACGGCGGCCACACCGGGGCGGCCGCTGTGCGAGTCTACACGGACGGACCGAGGGCCCTGGCCCGGAGCGGCTGCTCCGGGCCAGGGCCCTCGGTCGATGGGTCGGCGTGTCAGAGGGTCTCGGTGGACCCGCCGGCGGCCTGGATCTTCTCCACGGCGGACGAGGAGAAGGCGTTCGCCTTCACCTGCACGGCCGAGGTGATCTCCCCCGTGCCCAGCACCTTGACGGGCTGGCCGCGACGGACGAGGCCCTTGGACACGAGCGCGTCCACGGTGACCTCACCGCCCTCGGGGAAGTGCGCGGAGAGCTTGTCCAGGTTCACGACCTGGTACTCCGTGCGGAACGGGTTCTTGAAGCCGCGGAGCTTCGGCAGACGCATCTGCAGGGGCAGCTGGCCGCCCTCGAAGCCCGCACGGACCTGGTAACGGGCCTTGGTGCCCTTGGTGCCGCGACCGGCGGTCTTGCCCTTCGACGCCTCACCGCGACCCACGCGGGTCTTGGCGGTCTTGGCACCGGGGGCCGGACGCAGGTCGTGGACCTTGATGGCGTCGTTGTCAGCCATTGTTGACCTCCTCCACGGACACCAGGTGCGGCACGGTGTTGACCATGCCGACCGTCACCGCGTCGGCCTTGCGGGTGACCTGGTGGCCGATCCGCTTCAGGCCCAGCGAGCGCAGGGTGTCCCGATGGTTCTGCTTGGAGCCCGTGACGCCGCGGGTCTGGGTGATGACCAGGGTGGCGTCCGAGGGCTGGATGTTCTTGCGAGTGGGCTCAAACACGGCTCACGCACCTGCCTTCGCGCTCTTCTGGGCGCGATCGTTCTCCATGGTGCGCAGCATCGCATGGGGGGCGATCTCGTCCAGGGCCTTGCCGCGGCGGGCGGCGACGGCCTGGGGCTCTTCCAGCTTCTTGAGTGCGTCCACGGTGCCGCGCACGATGTTGATCGCGTTCACGGAGCCCATGGACTTGGACAGCACGTCGTGGATGCCGGCGCACTCGAGCACGGCGCGCACCGGACCGCCGGCGATCACGCCGGTACCCGGGGAGGCCGGGCGGAGCAGCACGACGCCGGCGGCGTCCTCACCCTGCACCAGGTGCGGGATGGTGGAGCCGACGCGGGGGACGCGGAAGAAGGACTTCTTGGCCTCCTCCACGGCCTTCTGGATCGCGGCGGGGACCTCCTTCGCCTTGCCGTAGCCGACGCCGACGGTGCCGTCGCCGTCACCCACCACCACGAGGGCGGTGAAGGAGAAGCGGCGGCCGCCCTTGACGACCTTGGAGACGCGGTTGATGCCCACGACGCGCTCGAGGAACTGGTCCTTCTCGTCGTCCTGGGCGCCACGACGGTTGCGGTCGTCGCGACGGCCGCCACGACGATCGCCGTCACGGCCACCGCGGCCGCCGTCGCGACCGCCGCGGCCACCGGTGGCGCGCTCGGTGGTCTGGCTCGCCGAGCCCGACCCGGTCTCGGAGACGGTGGTCTCGGTGCTCTCGGTCACCTGAGTGTCCTTCTGGTTGATGTTCTCGGTCACAGCTGCAGCCCACCCTCTCGCGCACCGTCGGCCACGGCCGCGACGCGCCCGTGGTACTTGTTGCCGCCGCGGTCGAAGACCACGGCCTCGATGCCGGCCGCCTTGGCACGCTCGGCGACGAGCTCGCCCACGCGCTTGGCCTTGGCCGTCTTGTCGCCCTCGAGCGCACGCACGTCGGCCTCCATGGTGGAGGCGTACGCGAGCGTGCGGCTCTGCGTGTCGTCCACGACCTGCACGAACATGTGCCGTGCAGAGCGGTTGACGACGAGGCGGGGACGGACGGTGGTGCCGGAGATCCGCTTGCGCACCCGGAGGTGGCGGCGGGTGCGGGCGTTGAACTTGCCCTTGCCCTTCACCTTCAGAGTAGACATCACTTACCTGCCTTTCCGGCCTTGCGGCGGATCTGCTCGCCCGCGTAGCGCACGCCCTTGCCCTTGTACGGGTCGGGGCGGCGCAGCTTGCGGATGTTGGCGGCGGTCTCGCCGACCTGCTGCTTGTCGATACCGGCGACGGTGACCTTGTTGCCCTCCACCGTGAAGGTGATGCCCTGGGGCGCCTTCACCGGGACGGGGTGGGAGTAGCCCAGGGCGAACTCGAGGTCCTGGCCCTTGGCCTGCACGCGGTAGCCGGTGCCGACGACCTCGAGCTGCTTGGAGAAGCCGTTGGTCACGCCCTCGACCATGTTGCTGATGAGGGTGCGGGTCAGACCGTGCAGGGAACGGGACTCACGCTCGTCGTCGGGGCGGGCCACGGTGACCTGCCCCTCCTCGAGGGTGACCGTGATGGGCGTGGGCAGCGAGTGCTCGAGCTGGCCCTTGGGGCCCTTCACGGAGACGCGGTCGCCGTCGATGGTCACATCGACGCCGGCGGGGATGGTGATCGGGAGACGTCCGATTCGAGACATGTCAGTTCAGCCTTTCTTCCGTCTTGCCCGTCACCAGACGTAGGCGAGGACTTCTCCGCCCACGCCCTTCTTGGCGGCCTGCTGGTTCGTGAGGAGACCAGAGGAGGTGGACAGGATGGCGATGCCGAGGCCGCCCAGCACGTGGGGCAGGTTCGTGGACTTCGCGTACACGCGCAGGCCCGGCTTGGAGATGCGGCGCAGGCCGGCGATCGCACGCTCACGCTGCGGGCCGAACTTCAGGTCGATGGTCAGCTTCTTGCCGACCTCGGCCTCCTCCTCGCGCCAGTCCTGGATGTAGCCCTCGGCCTTGAGGATCTCGGCGACGCGAGTCTTCAGCTTCGAGGACGGCATGGACACGGTGTCGTGGTAGGCCGAGTTTGCGTTGCGCAGACGGGTCAGCATGTCTGCGACGGGATCGGTCATGGTCATGTGGGCTTCACGCCCTTTCTCGCCGTGGTTTCCGCCACCGGTTCACCGGTGGAGGACCTGTGGCGTGGAGGTCTTACTGGTCGGTCTTGAACGGGAAGCCCAGCGCCTTCAGCAGCGCGCGGCCCTCGTCGTCGTTCTTGGCGGTCGTCACCACGGTGATGTCCATGCCGCGCACGCGGTCGATCTTGTCCTGATCGATCTCGTGGAACACGGTCTGCTCGGACAGGCCGAAGGTGTAGTTGCCGTTGCCGTCGAACTGGCGGTCGGACAGGCCGCGGAAGTCACGGATGCGCGGCAGCGCGAGCGTGACCAGGCGGTCCAGGAACTCCCACATGCGGTCGCCACGGAGCGTGGCGTGCGTGCCGATGGGCATGCCCTCACGCAGCTTGAACTGCGCGATGGACTTGCGGGCCTTGGTGATCATCGGCTTCTGGCCGGTGATGGCGGTGAGGTCGGCGACCGCGCCGTCGATGATCTTGGAGTCCTTGGCGGCCTCGCCGACGCCCATGTTGACGACGACCTTCACGAGACCCGGCACCTGCATGACGTTCCCGTACTGGAACTGCTCCTGCAGGGCGCCGCGGATCTCGTCGCGGTACTTGGTCTTCAGACGCGGGGTGACCTTCTCGGTCTGCTGCACCTCGGTCATCACAGCTCCTTCCCCGAGGCCTTGGCGAAGCGGACCTTCACGGTCTTGCTCACGCCGTCCTTCTCGACGGTCTCGAAGCGGTAGCCCACACGGGTCGGCTTCTTGGTCTCCGGGTCCACCACGGCCACGTTCGAGATGTGGATCGGGGCCTCGACGACCTGCAGGCCGCCCTCGGTGGAACCGTTGTTGTCCTGGCCGGCGCGCAGGTGCTTGGTCACGCGGTTCACGCCCTCGACGAGCACGCGCTCATCCGCCGGGAACACGCGCAGGACCTTGCCCTGCTTGCCCTTGTCCTTGCCACTGATGACCTGGACGAGGTCGTCCTTCTTGATCTTGGCCATGAGGTCAGATCACCTCCGGGGCGAGCGACACGATCTTCATGAACTTCTTGTCACGCAGCTCGCGACCCACGGGGCCGAAGATGCGCGTGCCACGGGGCTCGCCGTCGGTCTTCAGGATGACCGCCGCGTTCTCGTCGAACTTGATGTACGAGCCGTCGGGACGGCGGGACTGCTTGCGGGTGCGGACCACCACGGCCTTGACGACGTCGCCCTTCTTGACGTTGCCGCCGGGGATGGCGTCCTTCACGGTGGCGACGATGGTGTCGCCGATGCCTGCGTAGCGGCGTCCGGAACCGCCGAGAACACGGATGGTCAGGATTTCCTTCGCACCGGTGTTGTCGGCGACCTTGAGCCGCGACTCCTGCTGGATCACTTGTCTCTCCTAGCGTCGCGCCGGTTCTCCCCCACGATGGGCGAGCCTTGCGGAACGGTTGAACGGGCATCCCGGGACGCTTACCCCTCCCCCGAGGCGGGCCGCCCGCCGTCGTCCCCCGGCGACGCGTGTTCAGACAGCGTCGGGGAGGTCGAGAGCGGAGGGGCGCGCAGGGCAGGGCCGAGGCGGATCCGGGATCGGCGTGCGCGGCCCTCGGCACACAGGATGGATGGTCCTGCCAACGAGAGGGCGCACGAATATCAGAGTCTAACGCACAAGGCCGCCCCGTGCCAGTGCACGGGGCGGCCCTCTGCGTCGCCGGCCCTCAGGGGGCCGGGTCGATCACTTGGCGCGCTCGACGATCTCCACCAGACGCCACCGCTTGGAGGCGGACAGCGGGCGGGTCTCGGCGAGGCGGACGCGGTCGCCCACGCCGGCGGTGTTGTCCTCGTCGTGCGCCTTCACGCGCTTCGAGGTCTTCAGCACCTTGCCGTAGAGCGAGTGCTTCTTGCGGTCCTCGACCTCGACGACGATGGTCTTGTCCATCTTGTCGGAGACGACGATGCCACGGAGGGCCTTGCGGTAGCCGCGCTCCTCGGAGACGGCCGGGGTCTGCTCGGTCACTTGGCAGCCTCCTCGTTCTTCTCGGCCTGCGCCTCGGCGGCGACATCGCCGCGGATGCCCAGCTCGCGCTCGCGCAGGATCGTGTAGATGCGCGCGATGTCACGCTTGACGGCCTTCAGCCGGCTGGCGTTGTCCAGCTGACCGGTGGCGGCCTGGAAGCGCAGGTTGAACAGCTCCTCCTTGGAGGACTTCAGGGCCTCCAGCAGGCGGGCGTTGTCCATCCCGTCCAGGGACTCGACGTTCAGATCCTTGGTGCCGATCGCCATGGGATCACTCACCACCCTCTCGACGGATGATACGGGCCTTCAGCGGCAGCTTGTGGATGGCCAGGCGGAGCGCCTCGCGGGCGACGTCCTCCGTGACACCCGACAGCTCGAAGAGCACGCGTCCGGGCTTGACGTTGGCGACCCACCACTCCGGCGAGCCCTTGCCGGAGCCCATGCGGGTCTCGGCGGGCTTCTTGGTGAGCGGACGGTCCGGGTAGATGTTGATCCAGACCTTGCCGCCACGCTTGATGTAGCGGGTCATGGCGATACGGGCGGCCTCGATCTGACGGTTGGTCACATAGGCCGGCGTGAGCGCCTGGATGCCCCACTCGCCGAACGTCACGGTGGTGCCGCCCTTGGCGGCGCCGGAACGCTTGGGGTGGTGCTGCTTGCGGTGCTTGACGCGACGGGGGATCAGCATCAGGCGTTGCCTCCTTCAGCGGGAGCGGCGGCCGGGGTCTCGGCGCCGGCGCCGGCGTTCTCCTGGCGGGGAGCACGCTCGGCGCGATCGTTGCGACGACGACGCTCACCGCCGCCACGGCGCTCGCCGCCACGGCCACGGCCGGAGGGCTGCGCGGCCTCCTTGGCCGCGAGCTCCTTGGCGGTCAGGTCGCCCTTGTAGATCCAGACCTTCACGCCGATGCGGCCGAAGGTGGTCTTGGCCTCGAACTTGCCGAAGTCGATGTTCGCGCGGAGGGTGTGCAGCGGCACGCGACCCTCGCGGTAGAACTCCGAGCGGCTCATCTCGGCGCCGCCGAGGCGGCCGGAGCACTGGATGCGGATGCCCTGCGCGCCGGCGCGCATGGCGGACTGGATCGCCTTCTTCATCGCGCGGCGGAACGCCACGCGCGAGGCGAGCTGCTCGGCCACACCCTGCGCCACCAGCTGGGCATCGGTCTCGGGGTTCTTGACCTCGAGGATGTTCAGCTGGATCTGCTTGCCGGTGAGCTTCTCGAGCTCACCGCGGATGCGGTCAGCCTCGGCGCCGCGGCGGCCGATCACGATGCCCGGACGCGCGGTGTGGATGTCCACGCGCACGCGGTCACGGGTGCGCTCGATCTCCACCTTGGAGATGCCGGCGCGCTCCATGCCGGTGGTCATCAGCTCGCGGATCTTGACGTCCTCCTTGAGGAAGTCAGCGTAGCGCTGGCCCTCCTTGTGGGAGTCCGCGAACCAGTGCGAGACGTGGTCGGTGGTGATGCCGAGGCGGAACCCGTTGGGGTTGATCTTCTGGCCCATTGTCAGTTCCCACCCTTCTCGTCCTTGGACGCGACGACCACGGTCACGTGGCTCGTGCGCTTGTTGATGCGGTACGCGCGGCCCTGAGCACGGGGCTGGAACCGCTTCATGGTCGGGCCCTTGTCCACGAAGGCCTCGGTGATGTAGAGGGCGTCCTCGTCGAAGGCCTGGCCCTCGCGGTCCGCCTTGACGCGGGCGTTCGCCACCGCGGAGGCCACCAGCTTGTACACCGGCTCCGAAGCGCCCTGCTGGGCGAACTTCAGGATGGCCAGTGCTTCGGTGGCCTGCTTGCCACGGACCAGGTCGACGACGCGCCGGGCCTTCATCGGCGTCACGCGCAGGTGGCGCGCAATTGCCTTGGCTTCCATTGCTTCTCTCTTTCGATTCTCGAGAAGGTCAAGCGTGCTGTGCCCTCAGGCTCAGCGGCGCTTGCCCTTCTTGTCGTCCTTCACGTGGCCGCGGTAGGTCCGGGTCGGGGCGAACTCGCCCAGCTTGTGACCCACCATGGACTCGGTGACGAACACCGGGACGTGCTTGCGTCCGTCGTGGACCGCGATGGTGTGACCCAGCATGTCCGGGATGATCATCGACCGGCGGGACCAGGTCTTGATGACGTTCTTGCTGCCCTTCTCGTTCTCGGCCAGAACCTTCAGGTAGAGGTGCTGATCGACGAAGGGGCCCTTCTTCAGGCTGCGAGGCATGTCTTCCCTGCTCCCTTATCGCTTGTTCTTGCCGGTACGACGGCGACGCACGATGAGCTTGTCGCTTTCCTTGTTCGGACGACGCGTGCGGCCCTCGGGCTTGCCGTTCCGGTTGACGGGGTGACGACCGCCGGAGGTCTTGCCCTCGCCACCGCCGTGCGGGTGGTCGACCGGGTTCATGACGACGCCACGGACGGTCGGGCGGACGCCCTTCCAGCGCATGCGGCCGGCCTTGCCCCAGTTGATGTTCGACTGCTCGGCGTTGCCGACCTCGCCGATCGTGGCGCGGCAGCGCACGTCGACGTTGCGGATCTCACCGGAGGGCAGGCGCAGCTGGGCGTACTTGCCCTCGCGGGCGACCAGCTGCACGGACGCGCCGGCGGAGCGGGCCATCTTGGCGCCGCCGCCGGGGCGCAGCTCCACCGCGTGGATGGTGGTGCCCACGGGGATGTTGCGCATCGGCAGGTTGTTGCCGGGCTTGATGTCGGCGTTCGGGCCGGCCTCGACCACGTCGCCCTGCTTCAGCTTGGCCGGGGCCAGGATGTAGCGCTTGGCGCCGTCCGCGTAGTGCAGCAGCGCGATGCGGGCGGTGCGGTTCGGGTCGTACTCGATGTGCGCGACGGTGGCGGGCACGCCGTCCTTGTCGTGGCGACGGAAGTCGACCAGGCGGTACTGGCGCTTGTGGCCGCCGCCCTTGTGACGGGTGGTGATGCGACCGGTGTTGTTGCGGCCGCCGGTCTTGTGCAGCGGACGGAGAAGGGACTTCTCCGGCGTGGACCGGGTGATCTCTGCGAAGTCGGCCACGGACGAGCCACGCAGGCCCGGGGTGGTCGGCTTGTACTTACGGATAGCCATGTGTCAGTTCCTCGATTAAGTGGTCTCCGCACGCCGATCAGGCGAGCGGACCTCCGAAGATGTCGATGGTCCCGTCCTTGAGCGTGACGATGGCACGCTTGGTGGACTTGCGCTGGCCCCACCCGAAGCGGGTGCGACGGCGCTTGCCGGAACGGTTCAGGGTGTTGACCGAGGCCACGTCGACGTTGAAGATGCGCTCCACCGCCTGCTTGATCTCGGACTTGTTGGAGCGCGGGTCGACCAGGAAGGTGTACTTGCCCTCGTCGATCAGACCGTAGCTCTTCTCCGACACGACGGGAGCGATGATCACGTCGCGGGGATCCTTGTTGATGGAGCCGCTCACTGGGCATCCTCCTTCTTGGCGCCGGAAGCCTGGGCCACGTACGCCTCGTAGGCCGCCTGGGTGAACACGACGTCGTCGGAGACGAGCACGTCGTAGGTGTTCAGCTGGTCGGCGTACAGGGTGTGGACCGCGGGCAGGTTGCGGGCGGACAGGGCGGCGACGTCGTCGGCCCGGTCGATCACCAGCAGCACGTTCTTGCGGCCGGTGTTCAGGGACGCGAGGCCCGCCTTGGCGGCCTTGGTGGACGGGGTGGTCCCGGACACGAGGGCCTCGACGACGTGGACGCGGCCGTTGCGGGCGCGGTCCGACAGGGCACCGCGCAGGGCGGCGGCCTTCATCTTCTTGGGGGTGCGCTGCGAGTAGTCACGCGGGGTCGGGCCGTGGACGACGCCACCGCCGGTCATGTGCGGGGCGCGGATGGAGCCCTGACGGGCGCGGCCGGTGCCCTTCTGCTTGAACGGCTTGCGACCGGCACCGGACACCTCGCCGCGGCGCTTCGTCTTGTGCGTGCCCTGGCGGGCGGCGGCGAGCTGGGCGACGACGACCTGGTGCATGAGCGGCACGTTGGACTGCACATCGAAGAGCTCGGCGGGCAGATCGACCTGGATGGTCTTCACGGAGTTCTCAGCCATGGTCTCAGGCTCCCTTCACGGCGCTGCGGACGAGCACGACCTGGCCCTTGGAGCCGGGCACCGCGCCCTTGATCAGCAGGAGGTTGTTCTCCACGTCGATGCCGTGGAGGGTCAGGTTCATGGTGGTCTGGCGCACGGCGCCCATGCGACCGGGCATGCGCTGGCCCTTGAACACGCGGCCGGGGGTGGACGCGCCGCCCACGGAGCCGGGCTTGCGGTGGTTCTTGTGCGCACCGTGCGAGGCGCCCACACCGGCGAAGCCGTGGCGCTTCATGGCGCCGGCGAAGCCCTTGCCCTTGGTGGTGCCCACGACGTCGACCTTCTGGCCGGCCTCGAAGACCTCCACGGTCACGTCCTGGCCGAGCGAGTACTCGGCGGCGTCGGCGGTGCGCAGCTCGACGAGGTGGCGACGCGGGGTCACGCCGGCCTTCTCGAAGTGACCGGCCAGGGGCTTGGTCACGCGGCGGGGATCGATCTGGCCGTAGGCGATCTGCACGGCGGTGTAGCCGTCGGTCTCCTCGGAGCGCAGCTGGGTGACGACGTTCGGGTCTGCCTTGACCACGGTCACGGGGATGAGCTTGTTGTCCTCATCCCAGACCTGGGTCATGCCGAGCTTCGTGCCCAGCAGGCCCTTGATGTTCTGGGTGTTGGTCATAGTCTCTCAGCACCTCCCTCTCAGAGCTTGATCTCGATGTTGACGTCCGCGGGCAGGTCCAGTCGCATGAGCGAGTCGACGGCCTTCGGGGTCGGGTCGATGATGTCGATGAGCCGCTTGTGGGTGCGCATCTCGAAATGCTCGCGGCTGTCCTTGTACTTGTGGGGAGAACGGATAACGCAGTACACGTTCTTCTCCGTCGGCAGCGGCACGGGGCCGACCACCGTTGCGCCTGCGCGCGTGACCGTGTCAACGATCTTGCGGGCCGAGACGTCGATGACCTCGTGGTCGTACGACTTCAGCCGGATGCGGATCTTCTGTCCCGCCATGGCGTCACGCCTCTCTCGTCGGGTGTGCTGTTCCTGTCCCTGTGCGGCGGATCGTGCCCGCCTTCTTGTCCTCCACCCGCGCGGGGCGAATCCGGTCGGACCGGGTTCCTCGCCGCCGCCGGACTCCGGTCCACGCGGTCGGGCGTGTCGCATTCCTGGGAGGGCACACGCCTGTGGCGGGTCGGAGTGGTGACGTCACATCTGGGCCGAGCTGCCGCCGCGAGACACACGACGACAGCGCAATGGCGCTTGAGCAACCGAATCAGTATAGACAGAAGCGGGCCCGGTCCGCCAATCGGCGGGCCGGGCCCGGCGGCCCCAGGGCTCAGCGGCCCCACTCGGTGGGCGGGCCGGCGTTGAGCAGCAGGGTGAAGACGACGGCGACCACGGCGACCGCCAGGAGCGCGCTGACCACCGGGTGGCGCAGCACCACGACGAGGAGCCGTTCGAGGGGCCGCCGCTCCCCCGGCGCACGGTCCACGACCTGCCACCGCGACGCCGGCTCGCCGCGCCGCCGCTGGGCCCGCTCGAACGGGACCGTCATGAACGGGACGATCGTCGAACCGAGGCCGAGGAGTCCGCGGGCCACGGGCCACCGCCCGTCGATCCACACGGCGACCGTCACCACGAGATAGCAGAGGAACACGAAGCCGTGGACGCCGCCGGCGATCGGCACCACCCGCTCCGTGACTCCGCCGTACTTGAGGCCCATGGCGATCAGCAGACCGGCCCAGGTGAACATCTCGGCCATCGCCGTGACGGCGAACAGGCGGCGCGGGCTGGGCAGGCTCATCGCTCCAGCTCCCCGCCGCGGTTCGCACGCCGGATGCGCCGGGCACGGTCGATCTCGGGACGGAAGGTCCGCAGCGCCCAGCGCACGGCCACGACGACCACGGCGAGCACCGCGATGAGGAGGATCAGTTCAGGCATGCTCCCCAGCCTAGCGGCCGCCGCCGCGCCGTCGTCGGACACGGCGACGCCCCCGCCTCCGGAAGACCCGGAGACGGGGGCGTCGCACGTCAGCGGCTCAACGGAGCCACGAGACGGGATGCGTCAGATCACTTGGTGATCTTGGTGACGCGGCCGGAGCCCACGGTGCGGCCACCCTCGCGGATGGCGAAGCCGAGGCCCTCCTCCATGGCGATCGGCTGGATGAGCTCGACCGACATCTCGGTGGTGTCGCCGGGCATGACCATCTCGGTGCCCTCGGGCAGCGTGATGACGCCGGTGACGTCGGTGGTGCGGAAGTAGAACTGCGGGCGGTAGTTCGAGTAGAACGGGTTGTGACGGCCACCCTCGTCCTTGGACAGGATGTAGACGTTCGCCTCGAAGTTGGTGTGCGGGGTGATGGAGCCCGGCTCCACCACGACCTGGCCGCGCTCCACGTCGTCGCGCTTCAGGCCGCGCAGCAGCAGACCGCAGTTCTCGCCGGCCCAGGCCTCGTCGAGCTGCTTGTGGAACATCTCGATGCCGGTGACGGTGGTCTTCTGCACGTCGCGGATGCCGACGATCTCGACCTCGGAGTTGATCTTCAGGGTGCCGCGCTCGGCGCGACCGGTCACCACGGTGCCACGACCGGTGATGGTGAAGACGTCCTCGATCGGCATCAGGAACGGCTTGTCCTTGTCGCGGACCGGGTCCGGGATGAACTCGTCCACGGCCTCCATGAGGTCCTCGACGGACTTGACCCACTGGGCGTCGCCCTCGAGGGCCTTCAGACCGGAGGTGCGGATGACCGGGGCCTCGTCGCCGTCGAAGTCCTGGGAGGACAGCAGCTCGCGGACCTCCATCTCGACGAGCTCGAGGAGCTCCTCGTCCTCGACCATGTCCGACTTGTTCAGGGCCACGAGCAGGGCCGGCACGCCGACCTGGCGGGCCAGGAGCACGTGCTCACGGGTCTGGGCCATCGGGCCGTCGGTGGCGGCGACCACGAGGATCGCGCCGTCCATCTGAGCGGCGCCGGTGATCATGTTCTTGATGTAGTCGGCGTGACCGGGGGCGTCCACGTGGGCGTAGTGACGCTTCTCGGTCTGGTACTCCACGTGGGAGATGTTGATGGTGATGCCGCGCTGACGCTCCTCGGGGGCGGAGTCGATCGTCGCGAAGTCACGGGCCTCGTTCAGGTCCGGGTACTTGTCGTACAGGACCTTCGAGATGGCGGCGGTCAGCGTGGTCTTGCCGTGGTCAACGTGGCCGATGGTGCCGATGTTGACGTGCGGCTTCGTCCGCTCGAACTTTGCCTTTGCCACTAGTTCCTCCTAAGAACTGGTTCATCGTCAAGAAGACTGCTCAGCCGCCTGCGACGTGCTGACAACTTGACTGAGTCTACTCGGATGGTGCGGGGTTGGGGAAATCCCGGCCTCACGAGGGCCAGTCCGGTTCCAGGCCGTCGGGACCGCCGGAAGCGGACCGGACCTGACCCGTCCTGATCGCGGACCGCCGCGCCGGGGAGGGCGGTCCGGTCGCCCCGGGCCGGCCGCGGCTGCGGCGGCCGGCCCGGGGCAGGTCGTTCAGAGCAGGTGACCTGCGGTCACTCGCCCTGGGACTTCTGGATGATCTCGTCCGCCACGGCCTTGGGGACCTCGGCGTAGGAGTGGAAGGTCATCGAGTACACCGCGCGGCCCTGCGTCTTGGAGCGGAGGTCGCCGATGTAGCCGAACATCTCCGACAGCGGCACGAGGGCGTTGACCACCTTCACGCCGGTGGCGTCCTCCATGGACTGGATCTGGCCGCGGCGGGAGTTCAGGTCGCCGATGACGTCGCCCATGAACTCCTCGGGGGTGCGGACCTCCACGGCCATCAGCGGCTCGAGGATGATCGGGTTGGCCTTGCGGACACCCTCCTTGAAGGCCTGGGAGCCGGCGATCTTGAACGCCATCTCCGAGGAGTCGACGTCGTGGTACGCGCCGTCGAGCAGGGTGGCCTTCACGCCGACCATCGGGTAGCCGGCCAGCACGCCGAACTGCATGGCGTCCTGGATGCCCGCGTCCACCGAGGGGATGTACTCGCGGGGCACGCGGCCGCCGGTGACGGCGTTCTCGAACTCGTAGACCTCGCCGTCGGCGGTGTCCAGGGGCTCGAAGGACAGCTGCACCTTGGCGAACTGGCCGGAGCCGCCGGTCTGCTTCTTGTGCGTGTAGTCGACCTTGTCGACCTTGCGCTTGATGGTCTCGCGGTACGCGACCTGGGGCTTGCCCACGTTGGCCTCGACCTTGAACTCGCGCTTCATGCGGTCCACGAACACGTCCAGGTGGAGCTCGCCCATGCCGCCGATCTCGGTCTGGCCGGTCTCCTCGTTGAGGTTCACGCGGAACGTGGGGTCCTCGGCGACGAGCTTCTGGATGGCGGTGGAGAGCTTCTCCTGGTCACCCTTGGTCTTCGGCTCGATGGCCACGGAGATCACGGGCTCCGGGAAGGTCATCGACTCGAGGATGATCGGGTTCGCGGGATCGCACAGGGTGTCGCCCGTGGTGGTGTCCTTGAGGCCGATCACGGCGTAGATGTGGCCGGCGACCACCTCGTCCACCGGGTTCTCCTTGTTGGCGTGCATCTGGAACAGCTTGCCGATGCGCTCCTTCTTGCCCTTGGTGGCGTTGAGGATCTGCGCACCGGACTCCAGGCGGCCGGAGTACACGCGGATGAAGGTCAGCGTGCCGAAGAAGGGGTGCGTGGCGATCTTGAAGGCGAGCGCCGAGAACGGGGCCTCCTTCGACGCCTCGCGCTCCAGCACCTCCTCCTCGTCGTTCACGGCGTGGCCCTTGACGGAGCCGGCGTCCAGCGGGTTCGGCAGGTAGGCGACCACGGCGTCCAGCATCGGCTGCACGCCACGGTTCTTGAACGCGGAGCCGCAGAACACCGGGTAGGCCTCGGCGTTCACGGTCAGCTGGCGCACGCCGGCCTGGATCTCCTCGACGGTGAGCTCCTCGCCCTCGAGGTACTTCTCCATGAGCTCCTCGGAGGTCTCGGCGACGGCCTCGACGAGCTCGTTGCGGTACTCCTCGGCCTTCTCCTGGAGCTCGGCGGGGATCTCGCGGGTCTCATAGGAGGCGCCCATGGTGACGTCGCCCTTGGCGTCACCCGGCCACACGAAGGCCTTCATGGAGAGCAGGTCGACGACGCCCACGAAGTCGTTCTCGGCGCCGATCGGCAGCTGCATCACGAGCGGACGCGCGCCGAGGCGCTTCACGATGGTGTCGACGGTGAAGTAGAAGTCCGCGCCCAGCTTGTCCATCTTGTTGACGAAGCAGATGCGCGGGACGTTGTACTTGTCCGCCTGGCGCCACACGGTCTCCGACTGGGGCTCCACGCCCTCCTTGCCGTCGAACACGGCGACGGCGCCGTCGAGCACGCGCAGCGAGCGCTCCACCTCGACCGTGAAGTCCACGTGGCCGGGGGTGTCGATGATGTTGATCTGGTGGTCGTTCCAGAAGCAGGTCACCGCGGCGGAGGTGATGGTGATGCCGCGCTCCTTCTCCTGCTCCATCCAGTCCGTCGTCGCGCCGCCGTCGTGGGTCTCGCCCAGCTTGTGGTTGACACCCGTGTAGAACAGGATGCGCTCGGTGGTGGTGGTCTTGCCGGCATCGATGTGGGCCATGATGCCGATGTTGCGGACCTTGTGCAGGTCGGTCAGCACGTCCTGTGCCACGGTGTCTCCCTTGGTCGGGTGGAATGGGGGGGCTCGTGAGGTGGATGCGGTGGGTGGCCCGTCCGAGAGGACGCACCTGCGGCCCGAGGCGCGGATCGCGCGCCCCGGGCCACACGGATCACCAGCGGTAGTGGGCGAAGGCCTTGTTGGCCTCGGCCATCTTGTGGGTGTCCTCGCGACGCTTCACGGCGCCGCCCAGGCCGTTCGAGGCGTCCAGGATCTCGTTCATCAGACGCTCGGTCATGGTCTTCTCACGGCGGGCCTTGGAGAAGCCGACCAGCCAGCGCAGGGCCAGGGCCGTGGAGCGGCCCGGCTTGACCTCGACGGGCACCTGGTAGGTGGCGCCGCCGACGCGGCGGGAGCGCACCTCGAGGGCCGGCTTGATGTTGTCCATGGCCTTCTTGAGGGTGGCCACGGGATCGGCGCCGTTCTTGGCACGGGCGCCCTCGAGCGCGCCGTACACGATGCGCTCGGCGGTGGACTTCTTGCCGTCGACGAGCACCTTGTTGATCAGCTGCGTGACCAGCGGGGAGCCGTAGACGGGATCGACGACGAGGGGGCGCTTCGGCGCAGGACCCTTACGAGGCATTACTTCTTCTCCTTCTTGGCGCCGTAGCGGGAGCGGGCCTGGCCGCGGTTCTTCACGCCCTGGGTGTCGAGGGCGCCGCGCACGATCTTGTAGCGCACGCCGGGCAGGTCCCTCACACGACCGCCGCGGACGAGCACGATCGAATGCTCCTGCAGGTTGTGGCCCTCGCCGGGGATGTAGGCCGTGACCTCGATGCCGCCGTTCAGGCGCACACGGGCGACCTTGCGCAGCGCCGAGTTCGGTTTCTTGGGCGTGGTGGTGTACACACGGGTGCACACGCCACGACGCATGGGGTTCCCCTGCAGGGCAGGGGCCTTCGTATTGACGACCTTGGGTGAGCGGCCCT
Organism: Micrococcus luteus; assembly: GCF_022664405.1. Classification (NCBI taxonomy): domain Bacteria; kingdom Bacillati; phylum Actinomycetota; class Actinomycetes; order Micrococcales; family Micrococcaceae; genus Micrococcus; species Micrococcus luteus. Next base: position 98,144 of record NZ_JAKRLB010000006.1, read on the forward strand.
TGCGGACCAGCTGCTGAATCGTAGGCACTCTTCAGCCTTCCTGTGTTTCGGTGATCGCTGACGTGATCGACCGGCGCCCGGGGCGCCGGCTGCTCGTTCCTCTGCTCTGCCTCTCCCTGTGGGGGCTCGCAACGAGCAGACGTCCGCAGGCGTGCAAAAGTGTGGCATCTGCCGCGCAATGACCCCGCGACCCGGACAGCGTCCAATTTGCCACACGAAAAACAATCCTTGACAGCATAGCACGCCCCGGCGCCGTCGACGAGCCGGCCCCGCACGCCAAGGGGCCCGCCGCTCCCCCGCGTGAGCGGCGGAACGGCGGGCCCCCTGGGGGACGGGGATCAGGCGCGGAAGTCGCCCCCGCGGTCGTAGTCGTCCAACGAGACGGCGTGGAAGTCGTTCTCGCCGAGCGACTGGTCCAGGCCCGGGTAGTCGAAGTCCGCGAAGCCGGCCGGCGAGGCGAACAGGTTGGCCTTCGCCTCCTCCGTCGGCTCCACGACGGTCTTCGTGTAGCGGTCCAGGCCCGTGCCGGCCGGGATCAGCTTGCCGATGATCACGTTCTCCTTCAGGCCCAGCAGCGGGTCGGACTTGCCCTCCATGGCCGCCTGCGTCAGGACGCGGGTCGTCTCCTGGAAGGACGCGGCCGACAGCCACGAGTCCGTGGCCAGCGAGGCCTTCGTGATGCCCATCAGCTCGTCGCGGCCGGAGGCCGGCTGGCGGCCCTCAGCGACGGCGGCGCGGTTGGCGGCCACGAAGCGCGCCCGGTCCGTGAGCTCGCCCGGCAGCAGGTCGGTGTCACCGGACTCGATGACGGTGATGCGACGCAGCATCTGCCGGACGATGACCTCCACGTGCTTGTCGTGGATGCCCACGCCCTGGGACTGGTACACGTTCTGCACCTCGTCCACGAGGAACCGCTGCGCGGCCCGCGGGCCGAGCACGCGCAGGACCTGCTTCGGGTCCACGGCGCCGGCCACGAGCTGCGTGCCCACCGGCACGTGCTCGCCATCGGCCACGAGGATGCGCGCACGGCGCAGCACCGGGTAGGCGATCTCCTCGGAGCCGTCGTCCGGCGTGAGCAGCAGGCGCACGGACGCCTCGGTGTCCTCGATGGTCACGCGGCCGGCGACCTCGGAGATCGGGGCCACGCCCTTCGGGGTGCGGGCCTCGAAGAGCTCCTGGATGCGGGGCAGACCCTGCGTGATGTCGTCGGCCGAGGCCACACCGCCGGTGTGGAACGTGCGCATGGTGAGCTGGGTGCCCGGCTCACCGATCGACTGGGCCGCGATGATGCCGACGGCCTCGCCGATGTCCACCAGCTGGCCGGTGGCCATGGAGCGGCCGTAGCACTTCGCGCAGGTGCCCACGGCGGACTCGCAGGTCAGGACCGAGCGGACCTTGATCTCCGTGACGCCGGCGGCCACCAGCTCGCCGATCAGCACGTCGCCCACGTCCGCACCGGCCGAGGCCAGCACCGTGCCGTCCTCGCCCGTGACGTCCTGGGCCAGCGTGCGGGCGAAGGCCGAGTTCTCGACCTGCTCGTGGGCCACCAGCTCGCCGTCGGCGTTCGGGGCGGCGATCGTGACGGACAGGCCGCGCTCGGTGCCGCAGTCGTCCTCGCGGACGATGACGTCCTGGGACACATCGACGAGACGACGGGTCAGGTAGCCCGAGTTCGCGGTCTTCAGCGCGGTGTCCGCGAGGCCCTTGCGGGCGCCGTGGGTGGCGGAGAAGTACTCGAGCACGGACAGGCCCTCGCGGTACGAGGACTTGATCGGACGCGGGATGATCTCACCCTTCGGGTTGGCCACGAGGCCGCGGATGCCCGCGATCTGGCGCACCTGGAGCCAGTTGCCTCGCGCACCGGAGGACACCATGCGGTTGATGGTGTTGAGCTCCGGCAGGCCGTCCTTCATGGCCGCGGCGACCTCGTCGGTGGCCTTGTTCCAGATGTCGATCAGCTCGGAGCGACGCTCGTCGTCCGCGATCAGGCCCTTGTCGTACTGCTGCTGCACGCGCTGGGCCTGCTCCTCGTAGCCCTCCATGATGGCGGCCTTGTCGAAGTCGGAGGTGATGTCCGAGATCGCCACGGTCACACCCGACCAGGTGCCCCAGTGGAAGCCGGCGTCCTTGAGGTTGTCCAGCGTCTGCGCGGTGACGACCATCGGGTAGCGCTCGGCCAGGTCGTTGACCAGCTGACCGAGGGTGCCCTTGGTCGCCTGCTTGTCCAGCCACGGGTAGTCGTCCGGCAGCAGCTCGTTGAACAGCACCTTGCCCAGGGTGGTCTCGATGAGGGCGATCTCGCCCTCGGACCAGCCCTCGGGGGCCGGCACGTCCGCCGACGGCACGAAGCCCTCGACGCCGATCCGTGCGGGCGCGTTCAGATGCAGGTCGCCGCCGTCGAACGCCATGATGGCCTCGCCGACGGTCGCGTACAGGTTGCCCGCGCCGACCTCGTCCGGACGCACCGTGGTGAGGTGGTTCAGTCCGATGATCATGTCCTGGGCCGGCACGGCGACCGCGCGGCCGTCCGAGGGCTTCAGGATGTTGTGGCTCGAGAGCATGAGCAGGCGCGCCTCGGCCTGGGCCTCCGGCGACAGGGGCAGGTGGACCGCCATCTGGTCGCCGTCGAAGTCCGCGTTGAACGCGGAGCAGACCAGCGGGTGCAGCTGCAGGGCCTTGCCTTCCACGAGCTGCGGCTCGAAGGCCTGGATGCCCAGACGGTGCAGGGTGGGGGCGCGGTTCAGCAGGACCGGGTGCTCGGTGATGACCTCCTCGAGCACGTCCCAGACCTGCGGACGGAAGCGCTCCACCATGCGCTTGGCGGACTTGATGTTCTGCGCGTGGTTCAGGTCCACGAGACGCTTCATCACGAACGGCTTGAACAGCTCCAGCGCCATCTGCTTCGGCAGGCCGCACTGGTGCAGCTTGAGCTGGGGACCCACCACGATGACCGAGCGGCCCGAGTAGTCCACGCGCTTGCCGAGCAGGTTCTGACGGAACCGGCCCTGCTTGCCCTTGAGCATGTCGGAGAGCGACTTGAGCGGGCGGTTGCCCGGGCCGGTCACCGGCCGGCCGCGGCGGCCGTTGTCGAACAGCGAGTCCACGGCCTCCTGCAGCATGCGCTTCTCGTTGTTGACGATGATCTCGGGCGCGCCGAGGTCGAGCAGCCGCTTCAGGCGGTTGTTACGGTTGATCACGCGACGGTACAGGTCGTTGAGGTCGGAGGTCGCGAAGCGGCCGCCGTCCAGCTGCACCATCGGACGCAGCTCCGGCGGGATCACCGGGACGGCGTCCAGGACCATGCCCTCGGGCGAGTTGTCCGTGGTCATGAACGCGTTGACGACCTTCAGGCGCTTCAGGGCACGGGTCTTGCGCTGGCCCTTGCCCGTCTTGATGGTCTCACGCAGCATCTCGGACTCGGCCTCGAGGTCGAAGGTCTGCAGGCGACGCTGGATCGCCTCCGCGCCCATCGAGCCCTCGAAGTACTGGCCGTACTTGTCCCGCATGGCCCGGTACAGGCCCTCGTCACCCTCGAGGTCGGCGACCTTGAGGTTCTTGAAGCGGTCCCAGACCTGCTCCTTGCGGTCCAGCTCCGCGTCCGCGCGCTTGCGGATCTGCGCCATGGTCTTGTCCGCGGCGTCGCGGGCCTTCTTCTTCTCGGCGGCCTTGGCGCCCTCGGACTCCAGCTTGGCCAGGTCCTTCTCGAGGTCGGCGGCCACCGCGGCGATGTCGGAGTCACGCTGGTCGGCCAGGACACGGGTCTCCTGGTCGTACTCGGCCTGGAGGTTGGCCAGGTCGCGGTGCCGGGCCTCCTCGTCCACCGAGGTGATCATGTACGCCGCGAAGTAGATGACCTTCTCGAGGTCCTTCGGCGCCAGGTCCAGCAGGTAGCCCAGGCGCGAGGGCACGCCCTTGAAGTACCAGATGTGGGTGACCGGCGCAGCCAGCTCGATGTGGCCCATGCGGTCGCGGCGCACCTTCGAGCGGGTCACCTCGACGCCGCAGCGCTCGCAGATGATGCCCTTGAAGCGCACGCGCTTGTACTTGCCGCACGCGCACTCCCAGTCACGGGTGGGGCCGAAGATCTTCTCGCAGAAGAGTCCGTCCTTCTCCGGCTTCAGGGTGCGGTAGTTGATGGTCTCCGGCTTCTTGACCTCGCCGTAGGACCAGCGGCGGATGTCCTCCGCCGTGGCCAGGCCGATGCGCATCAGGCCGAAAGAGTTGTCAGTGGACATGCTGTTCACGCTCATGCTCCGGTGAACTCCCTTGGTTCAGTGGTTCTCAGGTGACGTCTTGTGGATGCGGGATCGGGCCCGGCTCAGACTTCCTCCACCGAGCTCGGCTCGGCGTGGGAGAGGTCGATGCCCAGCTCCTCGGCGGCGCGGTAGACCTCGTCCTCCGCGTCGCGCATCTCGATGGCCTGGCCGTCGGCGGAGAGGACCTCCACGTTCAGGCAGAGGGACTGCATCTCCTTGATGAGCACCTTGAAGGACTCGGGAACACCCGGCTCCGGGATGTTCTCGCCCTTGACGATGGCCTCGTAGACCTTCACGCGGCCGTGGATGTCGTCGGACTTGATGGTCAGCAGCTCCTGGAGGGTGAACGCCGCGCCGTACGCCTCGAGCGCCCACACCTCCATCTCGCCGAAGCGCTGGCCGCCGAACTGGGCCTTACCGCCCAGCGGCTGCTGCGTGATCATCGAGTACGGGCCCGTGGAACGGGCGTGGATCTTGTCGTCCACCAGGTGGTGCAGCTTGAGCATGTACATGTAGCCCACGGACACCGGGTCCGGGAACGGCTCGCCGGTGCGGCCGTCGAACAGCTGCGCCTTGCCGCTGTCGCTCATGAGACGGTCGCCGTCGCGGGTCACGTTCACGTGGCCGAGCAGGCCCGTGATCTCGTACGCCTCGGCGCCGTCGAACACCGGGGTGGCCACGTTGACCGGACCGGACTGCCGCGGGAAGTTCGGCAGGTCCTTGATCCACTCCGGCTCGCCCTGGATGTCCCAGCCGCGCGAGGCGGCCCAGCCCAGGTGCAGCTCCATGACCTGGCCGAGGTTCATGCGGCCGGGGACGCCGAGCGGGTTCAGCACGATGTCCACCGGGGTGCCGTCCGCCAGGAACGGCATGTCCTCGAGCGGCAGGATCTTCGAGATGACGCCCTTGTTGCCGTGGCGGCCGGCCATCTTGTCGCCGTCGGTGATCTTGCGCTTCTGCGCCACGTAGACGCGCACCAGCTGGTTCACGCCCGGGGGCAGGTCGTCGTCCTCGTCGCGGTCGAAGATGCGCACGCCGATGACGGTGCCGGACTCGCCGTGCGGCACCTTCAGGGAGGTGTCGCGGACCTCGCGGGACTTCTCGCCGAAGATCGCGCGCAGCAGGCGCTCCTCCGGGGTCAGCTCGGTCTCGCCCTTCGGGGTCACGCGGCCGACCAGGATGTCGCCGGCCTCCACCTCCGCGCCGATGTGGATGATGCCGCGCTCGTCGAGCTGCGACAGCACCTCCTCGGACACGTTGGGGATGTCGCGGGTGATCTCCTCGGCGCCCAGCTTGGTGTCTCGGGCGTCGACCTCGTGCTCCTCGATGTGGATCGAGGTGAGGACGTCCTCCGAGACCATGCGCTGGGACAGGATGATCGCGTCCTCGTAGTTCAGGCCCTCCCAGGGCATGAACGCGACGAGGAGGTTCTTGCCGAGCGCGAGCTCGCCGTTGTCCGTGGCGGGACCGTCGGCGATGATGCTCAGCGGCTCCACCCGCTCGCCCTCGGACACGCGCACGCGCTGGTTGTAGGCGTTGCCCTGGTTCGAGCGCGCGAACTTCATGATCGGGTAGTGCGTGGTGGTGCCGTCGTCGTTCATGACGGTCACCAGGTCCGCGGCCACCTCGGTCACGACGCCGCCCTGGGTGGCCGTCACGGAGTCACCCGCGTCCACGGCCACGTACTTCTCCATGCCGGTGCCCACGTAGGGGGCCTCGGAGCGGAGCAGCGGCACGGCCTGACGCTGCATGTTCGCGCCCATGAGCGCGCGGTTGGCGTCGTCATGCTCGAGGAACGGGATCAGGGCGGTGGCCGCCGACACCATCTGGCGCGGGGACACGTCCATGTAGTCGATCTCGTCCACGGTCGAGAGCACGGGCTCGCCGTCGCCGCCGCGCTGGCGGCAGAGCACGAGCTCCTCCTCGAACCGGCCGTCCTCATCCACCGGGGCGTTCGCCTGGGCGATCTGGAAGGCCAGCTCGTCGTCGGCGGTCAGGTAGTCCACGGTGTCCGTGACCCGGCCGTCGACCACGCGGCGGTACGGGGTCTCGATGAAGCCGAAGGAGTTGATCCGGCCGAAGGTCGCCAGCGAGCCGATGAGGCCGATGTTCGGGCCTTCCGGGGTCTCGATGGGGCACATGCGGCCGTAGTGCGACGGGTGGACGTCACGGACCTCCATGCCGGCACGGTCGCGGGACAGGCCGCCCGGGCCGAGCGCGGACAGGCGGCGCTTGTGCGTCAGGCCGGCCAGCGGGTTGTTCTGGTCCATGAACTGGGACAGCTGCGAGGTGCCGAAGAACTCCTTGATCGCCGCCACCACGGGGCGGATGTTGATCAGGGTCTGCGGGGTGATCGCCTCGACGTCCTGGGTGGTCATGCGCTCGCGCACGACGCGCTCCATGCGGGACAGGCCCGTGCGGATCTGGTTCTCGATCAGCTCGCCCACCGCGCGGATGCGACGGTTGCCGAAGTGGTCGATGTCGTCGATCTCCACGCGCACGTCCACCGGCTCGCCGTCGCGCGTGCCCTTGATGACGGTCTCGCCGGCATGCAGCGCGGCGATGAAGTGCACCATCTGGACGATGTCGTCCTCGGTGAGCACGGACGCGTTGGGGTCACCGAGGTGCACGTCCACGCCGAGCTTGCGGTTGAGCTTGTAGCGGCCCACCTTGGCGAGGTCGTAGCGCTTCGGGGTGAAGTACAGGTTGTTCAGCAGCGTCTGCGCGGCGTCGACGGCGGCGGGCTCGCCCGGGCGCAGCTTGCGGTAGATGTCGAGCAGGGCCTCGTCCTGGTCCGCGGTGCCGTCCTTCTCGAGGGTGGCGCGGATGGAGTCGTAGTGGCCGAACTCCTCCAGGATGCGGGACTCGGTCCAGCCCATGGCCTTGAGCAGCACCGTCACGGGCTGCTTGCGCTTGCGGTCGAGGCGGACGCCGACCTGGTCGCGCTTGTCCACCTCGAGCTCGAACCAGGCGCCGCGCGAGGGGATGATCTTCGCGGAGAAGATCTCCTTGTCCGAGGTCTTGTCCGGGGTGCGCTCGAAGTAGGCGCCCGGGGAGCGGACCAGCTGGGAGACGACGACGCGCTCGGTGCCGTTGATGATGAACGTGCCGTTGCGGGTCATCAGCGGGAAGTCGCCCATGAAGACGGTCTGCTGCTTGATCTCGCCGGTCGTGTTGTTCATGAACTCGGCCTTGACGTACAGCGGGGCGGAGAAGGTCGCGTCGCGATCCTTGCACTCCTCCTCCGTCATCTTGGCGTCGGCGAACTCCGGCTCGGCGAAGGACAGGGACATGGTGCCCTGGAAGTCCTCGATCGGGGAGATCTCCTCGAAGATGTCCGTCAGTCCCGAGGTGACGGGCACGGAGTGGTCGTCGGCGGCCAGGGCGGCGTCCACGCGCGCGGCCCACCGCTCATTGCCGATCAGGCGGTCGAACGACTCGGTCTGCAGCGCCAGCAGGTCCGGCACGTCCAGCGGCTCGGAGATCTTGGCGAAGGAGACGCGTCCGGCGGAGGCGCCGGATCGCGGGGAGACGGTAGCGGTTTCGTTGGAGGTGCTCGAGGCGACCACGTAGGATCCTTCCACAGGCCTTCTGGGTTCCGTTCGCTCCCCTGCCGCGAGACGGCGGCGCCGGCCCACCGCTATATGAAGGCCGTACGGAACCGTGCGGGCCACGGCGGGACGCGAGGTCCTGCGGGCGGCACGGAACAGGGGAGATGCAAAGATCCATCCTATCCGCGCCCGTCGCCCCTGTCCAGCCGGGGGTGCGTGACCCGGGACGCCACGAGGCCCCCGGTCCGCAGTGCGGGTCCGGGGGCCTCGTGAGAAAGCGTGATGCGGCTCAGGCCGCGATCATCACTTGAGGGTGACGGTGGCGCCGGCGCCCTCGAGCTGCTCCTTGGCCTTCTCGGCGGCCTCCTTGTTGACGCCCTCGAGGACGGGCTTGGGGGCGCCGTCCACCAGGTCCTTGGCCTCCTTCAGGCCGAGGGAGGTGAGGGCGCGCACCTCCTTGATGACGCCGATCTTCTTGTCGCCGGCGGCCTCGAGGATGACGTCGAACTCGTCCTTCTCCTCGGCGGCGGCGGCCTCGGCACCACCGGCGGCACCGCCGGCGGCGGCCACGGCCACGGGGGCGGCGGCGGTGACGTCGAACTTCTCCTCGAACGCCTTGATGAACTCGGACAGCTCGATGAGGGTCAGCTCCTCGAACGCGGCGAGCAGCTCTTCGGTGGTCAGCTTGGCCATGATGGCTCCTTTGCGGGTACGTCTTGACTACGTGTGAAGTGGTGGGCCGTGCAGCCCGGGGCGGACTGCTCAGGCAGCCTCGCCCTGCGCGGCGCGCAGCGCCTCGACCGTGCGGACGGTCTTGGACAGCGGCGCCTGGAACAGGGCGGCAGCCTTGGACATGCTGCCCTTCATCGCGCCGGCGAACTTGGCCAGCAGCACCTCGCGGGACTCGAGGTCCGCGAGCTTCTTGATGCCGGCCTCGTCCAGGGGCTGGCCATCCATGTAGCCGCCCTTGAGCACGAGCTTCTCGTGATCCTTGGCAAAGTCACGCAGGGCCTTCGCGACGTTGACCGGGTCCCCGGTCACGAACGCGATCGCGGTGGGACCGGACAGGTGAGCCTCGAGGCCCTCCAGACCGGCGTCCTTGGCCGCGATCTCGGCCAGCGTGTTCTTCGCCACGGCGTAGGTCGCGTCCTGACGGATGGAGTCACGCAGCTGCTTGAGCTCCGTCACCGTCAGGCCACGGTATTCCGTCAGAACAGCGGCGCTGGACTCACGGAACAGGTCCGTGAGCTCAGCCACCGCCGACTCCTTCGCGGACGTCGCCATGGCACTCCTCTCGATGATGCGTGGGAACCGCCACCCCGAGACGAGAAAACGCCCCGTGCAGATGCACGGGGCGCAGCAGGAGCATCGACGCGGCCGGACCCGGAGGGTCGACGTGCGGATGCGAGCGTGGCTCACGTTCACCTGCGCGGGCCGTCTCCGTCAGGGAGATCCTTCGGTGGGCTCTGCCCGGAGGCAGGGCACCACGACCGGCGGTCTTCGGTAGGCACCAGCGTACACGTCCGGGACGGGCCCGCAAAATCGACCCGCGACGGCGACGGCCGGTCGTCCCCGCTGCGGGGGACGACCGGCCGGCGTCGTGGGCCCCGGTCACCGGGGCCGCGTGGCTCAGAGCTCCGAGGAGTCCACCGAGGTCACGTTCGGGTCCATGGGCACGCCCGGGCCGAAGGTGGTGGCCACGGTGGCCTTGGAGATGTAGCGGCCCTTGGAGGAGGACGGCTTCAGACGCAGGACCTCCTCGAGGGCTGCGGCGTAGTTCTCCACCAGGGCCTTGGCCTCGAAGGAGGTCTTGCCGATGATGAAGTGCAGGTTGGAGTGCTTGTCGACGCGGAAGTCGATCTTGCCGCCCTTGATGTCGGCCACGGCCTTGGCCACGTCCGGGGTCACGGTGCCGGTCTTGGGGTTCGGCATCAGGTTGCGGGGGCCGAGCACCTTGCCCAGGCGGCCGACCTTGCCCATGAGCTCCGGGGAGGCCACGGCGGCGTCGAAGTCCACCCAGCCCTCGGAGATCCGGGCGATCAGGTCGTCGTCGCCCACGACGTCCGCGCCGGCGGCGCGGGCGGCCTCGGCACGGTCACCGGTGGCGAACACGACGACGCGGGCGGTCTTGCCGGTGCCGTGGGGCAGGCTCACGGAGCCGCGGACCATCTGGTCGGCCTTGCGGGGGTCGACCGAGAGGCGGAGGGCCACCTCCACGGTGGCGTCGGTCTTGGAGGGGTTGGTCTCCTTGGCGAGGCGGATCGCCTCCACCGGCGAGTACAGATCCTCGCCGATCGCGGCCTTGGCCGCCTTGTATGCCTTGCTGCGCTGTGCCATCTGCGTTCTTCTCCTTGTGCAGTCGTGGTCTGCGGACCGCGCTCGGCCCTGCCACTGGAAGGGGGTGGGGGTGGGCGTCAGCCCTCGACGGTGACGCCCATCGAGCGGGCGGTGCCCGCGATGATCTTGGCGGCGGCCTGCACGTCGTTGGCGTTCAGGTCCTCCATCTTGGTCTGGGCGATCTCCTCGCACTGGGCCTGGGTCAGCGTGCCGACCTTGGCCGTGTGCGGGGTGGCGGAGCCCTTGGCGACGCCGGCGGCCTTCTTGATGAGCTCGGCGGCCGGCGGGGTCTTGGTCACGAAGGTGAACGAGCGGTCCTCGTACACGGTGATCTCGACCGGGACCACGTTGCCGCGCTGCGACTCGGTGGCGGCGTTGTACGCCTTGCAGAACTCCATGATGTTCACGCCGTGCTGGCCCAGGGCGGGGCCGATGGGCGGGGCCGGGTTGGCGGCGCCGGCCTGGATCTGAAGCTTGATCAGACCGGTGACCTTCTTCTTGGGAGCCATGAGTGGATCCTTCTCTCACTGGGGGACCCTCGGCGCAGGAGCGCACCGGGGGCGGTGGCCGCCGTGGCGCGGCGGCCGGTGCCGCGTCCGGGCCGGCAGGCGGCCGGCCCGGTGCGGAAGCGTCGGGTGTCCTCAGATGGCCTTGGTCACCTGGTTGAAGGACAGCGTCACGGGGGTCTCGCGCTCGAAGATCGAGACGAGCACCACGAGCTGCTGGGCCTCCGGCTTGATCTCGGAGATCGTGGCCGGGAGGGTCTCGAACGGGCCGTCGTTGACGGTGACCGACTCGCCGACCTCGAAGTCCACGTGGATCGCGGGGGCGGCGGGCGCACCGGACTCGGCCGAGGCGGGGACGGCCAGGCCGGCCTTCTCGGCGGCGCGGGCGGCCTCCTGGATCACGGACGGGGCGAGCATGTCGTACACCTCGTCCAGGCTGAGCGGCTGCGGGTGGTGGGCGTCGTTGCCCACGAAGCCCGTGACGCCCGGGGTGTGCCGCACGACGCCCCACGAGGCGTCGTCGAGGTCCATGCGGACGAGCACGTAGCCCGGGATGCGCACGCGCGAGACGATCTTGCGCGTGGTGTTCTTGATCTCCACGACCTCCTCCATGGGGACCTCGATCTCGTAGATCGAGTCCTCCATGTCCTGGGTCAGGATGCGGGCCTCGAGGTTCGTCTTCACGCGCTTCTCGTAGCCGGCGTAGGTGTGGACGACGTACCAGTCGCCGGGCTGGCGGCGCAGGCGGGTGCGCAGCTCCTCGGCGGGGTCCACGGCGGGCTCGTCGTCGGACTGCTCCTCGACGGGGGTCGGTGCGTCCTCGCCCTCGGCGACGGCCAGGTCGGCCTCCTGCACGGTGGCCTCGGCGGTCTCGTCACCGCTGCCGGCGACCTCGTCCAGGGCGTCCTCGACGGGCGTCCCGGCGTCCTGCGCGGTCTCGGCGGTCTCCTCGGCCACGGCGTCCTCCGACATCGGGACGGACTCCTCGGCGGGCTGACGATCCAGTTCCTGCTCGGACACGGTTCCTGCTTTCTGCTGACGGACGGCGGGCCCTGCCGTCGGGGAGGGCCCTCACGGGCGTGCGGGGGACGCGTCCTGCGACGTCGGGACCGTCCGCGCCGGGCTCAGAGGCCGCCGGCGCCGAACAGGAGACCCGCCACGGTGCCGAACACCCAGTCCAGCCCCATGACCAGCAGGATCATGAACGCCACGAAGGCGAGCACCACTCCGGTCGTGCGCAGCAGCTCCTCGCTCGTGGGGGTGACGACCTTGCGGAGCTCGTCCACCACCTGGCGCAGGAACAGCGCGATCCGCGCGAACAGCCCGCGACGCTGCCTGCTCGGCGTGGGGGTGGGCCCCCCGCCGTTCGCCGCCATCTCAGTCACGTGGCCTCACTCGTCGGATCGCCGAATCGCTTTCTACACGTCCGATGCCGAGCACGAGGCCCGGCATCGAGCAGGGCAGACAGGACTCGAACCTGCAACCTGCGGTTTTGGAGACCGCTGCGCTACCAATTGCGCCACTACCCTTCGGACCGACGGAGCCGGCCGAACCCTCGCGGGATCGACCGTGAACGCGGTACCGGAGATCCAGGATACGCCATCGGGCGGCGGGAGTCGAACGGGCCCCGGGCAGTCAGTACCCTGGCAGGACGGAGCCCCGCTCCGCCCCGCCCTCCCCGTCGAGCTCGAAGAAGGTCCCCATGGCCGCGCCCGCCCGCCGCGTCTCCGCCCGTCTGTCCGCCATCGCGCCCTCCGCCACCCTCGCCGTCGACGCCCGCGCCAAGGAGCTCAAGGCCGCCGGGCGCCCGGTGATCGGCTTCGGCGCCGGCGAGCCCGACTTCCCCACCCCGGACTACATCGTGGAGGCCGCCGTCGCCGCGGCCCGGGACCCGAAGAACCACCGCTACTCCCCCGCCTCCGGCCTGCCCGAGCTGCGCGAGGCGATCGCGGCCAAGACGCTGCGCGACTCCGGCGTGCCCCTCGAGGCCGCCCAGGTGCTCGTGACCAACGGCGGGAAGCAGGCCGTGTACAACGCCTTCGCCGCCCTGCTGGACCCGCAGGACGAGGTGCTCGTCCCCGCCCCCTACTGGACCACCTACCCCGAGGCGATCCGCCTGGCCGGCGGCGTGCCGGTGGAGGTGTTCGCCGGGCCCGAGCAGGGCTACAAGGTCACCGTGGACCAGCTCGACGAGGCCGTCACGGACCGCACCAAGGTGCTCCTGTTCGTCTCCCCCTCCAACCCCACCGGCGCCGTGTACTCCCCCGAGGAGACGGCGGCGATCGGCCAGTGGGCACGGGAGCGGGGGCTGTGGGTGGTCACCGACGAGATCTACGAGCACCTGACCTACGACGGCATGCCGTTCACCTCGATCGTCCGCGCCGTGCCCGAGCTGGCGGAGCAGTCCGTGATCCTCAACGGCGTCGCCAAGACCTACGCCATGACGGGCTGGCGCGTCGGGTGGATGTCCGGCCCTCTGGACGTGGTCAAGGCCGCCACGAACCTGCAGTCCCACGCCACCTCGAACGTGGCCAACGTGTCGCAGCGGGCCGCGCTGGCCGCCGTCGCCGGCCCGTTGGACGCCGTGGCGGAGATGAAGACGGCGTTCGACCGCCGACGCCGGGCCATGGTCGAAGCCATGGACGCCGTGCCGGGCTTCCACTGTCCCACCCCGCAGGGTGCGTTCTACGCGTACGTGGACGTGCGGGAGGCGCTCGGGAAGACCTACCGCGGCGGCGTCACCCCCACGACGTCGGCCGAGCTGGCCGCCTTCATCCTCGACGAGGCGGAGGTCGCCGTGGTCCCCGGCGAGGCGTTCGGCCCGTCCGGCTACCTGCGACTGTCCTACGCGCTGGGCGATGCGGACCTCGCCGAGGGCGTCGAGCGCATCCGCGCCCTGCTCAGCGCCTGAGCCGCCCACCCCGCCCCTGAGCCCCGCGACGCCGCGTGCCGCGGGGCTCAGGCGTATCCGCGGCGCGCGGCCCAGCGGGTCAGCTCGTGGCGGTTGGAGAGCTGGAGCTTGCGCAGCACGGAGGACACGTGGGTCTCGACCGTGCGGTCCGAGATGAACAGCTCCGCCCCGGCCTCCCGGTAGGTGTAGCCGCGGGCGATCAGCCGCATGACCTCCCGCTCGCGTGCCGAGAGCCGGTCGAGGTCCTCGCCGGGGGCCGCAGCCCCGCTCGCCGCCGCGGCGGTGACGGGCGGAGGCGCCGACGCCGTGCCGCGGAAGGCGTCGAGGACGAACCCGGCCAGCCGGGGCGAGAACACCGCGTCGCCGTCGGCCACGCGGACCGCCGCGTCCGCCACCTCGGCGCCGGAGGCCGTCTTGGTGATGTAGCCGCGGGCCCCCGCACGGATCACGGCGACGACGTCCTCGGCCGCGTCCGAGACGGACAGGGCCAGGAACCGCTGCGCGGGTCGGCGCGCGAGGACGCGTTCGGCCACCTCCGCTCCCCCGCCGCCGGCCCCGCCGGGCAGGTGCACGTCCAGCAGCACCACATCCGGCGTCAGGCCCAGCACGGTGCGGACGGCCTCGTCCACGTCCCCGGCCTCGCCGACGATGGCCAGTCGGTCCGGGTCCAGGTCGGCGCGCAGGCCGGAGCGGAAGATCGCGTGGTCGTCCACGATGACGGCCGTGCGCGGGGCGGGGTCGGTCATGGGTGCTCCTGTCCGGTGCGCGCTCGCGCACCCTCAGGCTCGGCCAACGTCAGGTGGACCTCGGTGCCGCCCGGGCCCGACCGGATGCGGGCGGTCCCGCCGGCACGGCCCATGCGGCCGAGGATCGACTCCCGCACGCCGAGCCGGTCGGCCGGGACCGTGGGCAGGTCGAAGCCGGGGCCGCGGTCCCGGACGAACACCTCCGCGACGGTGCGGCCGCGCTCGTCCTCGCCGGCCTCCGCGAAGACCTGCGCGTCGCCGGCGTGCCGGGCCGCGTTCTGCATGGCCTCACGTGCCGCGGCCGCCAGCGGCTCGAGCCACGCCCCCGCGGCCCGCCCCACGGCCACGACCTCCACCCGGGCCCCGTGCGCGTCCTCGACGGCGGCGGCGTGCTCTTCGAGCGCCTCCGCCAGGGAGTGCGGGCCGCCACGGGAGTCCAGGGCGAGGAACTGACGCAGCTCACGCTCCTGGGCGCGGGCCACCCGGGCCACCGCGTCCGCGTCCTGGGCGCGCCGCTGGATGAGGGCGAGGGACTGCAGCACCGAGTCGTGCAGGTGCGCCGCGATCTCGGCGCGCTGGGCCTGCACCGCGAACGCGGTCCGCTCCGCGTCGCGTCGGCGCAGCCAGGCCAGGACGTAGGGCATGGCCACCAGCGCCGCGCCGGCGAGCATCGCGACGGCGGCCAGCAGCGCCCGCCACAGCTCGCCCGAGCGCACGGCGCCCAGGACGATGGCCAGCACCGCCAGCAGCACGAGGGCCGTGCCGAGCACGAGGCGGACCAGTCGTCCGCTCCGCCCGGCCCGGGGCCCGCCCGCCAGGTCGAGCTGCATCCAGGCCAGGCCGAGGCCGATCACGAGGACGGCCACCGGGCCCACGAGCGCCCAGTCGACGGCGAGGCCGAGGCCGTCCGCGACGGTCAGCATGCCCACGCCGAGCACCACGGCGGCCAGCAGCACCGGCCAGCCGCCCTCGCGCACCCGCTCGAGCACCTCGGGGGCGCGACCACGCAGGGTGGGGGCGTCGGCGGCGGGGGCGCCGTCCGGACCCTCCTCCGGCATGAGCAGCCAGAGCCACACGTACAGGGCCAGGTCCGCGCCGCCCAGCAGGCTCAGCAGCGCCAGGGCCGCGCGGACGCGGCCGGCGGGCATCCCGAGGTGCCGGGCGAGCCCCGCGGCGACGCCGGACACCGGGCGGTCGGCCCCGTGCCGCATCAACGGCGGACGCGGGGCCGGCGCGGGCACGGACGGGGTGGGCATGCCCCCATCCTGCCGCGTCGGACGGGGCGGCACATCCGGGGAGGATTCCGGGAGTTCCCGGATGGGCGGGGGCCGCAGGCGGACGAGGATGGAGACATGACGAGCACACACGACCCGTTCACCGGCCCCGGCCCCCACGTCGCCCCCGACGGAGCCGCCGCGGGCGAGACCGGCCCCGACGGACTGGACGCCCTGCCGGGCTGGCTGCGCCGCGCCGTCCTGGGCTGGGGCGTGCGCCGCTCGCCGGCCTCGTGGGTCGGCGGGGTGCTCGGCGGGGTGGCCGAGCGCTACCGCATCGATCCGCTGCTCGCCCGCGGCGTGTTCGTCGCCGTGTGCATGGTCTCCGCGGGTCTGGGCCTGCTGGCCTACGCGGCCGCCTGGGCCGTGCTCCCCGACGCCGACGGACGCGTGCAGTTCGGCCGCCTGCGCCGCGGGGAGTGGCAGGACGCCACCGTGGCCATCGGCGTGATCGGGGCGATCGGCGCCCTCAACCTGCTGCTCGGCGCCGGGTTCACCCTCATCGCCCCGGCCGTGGGCGGCCCCGGCTCCCTCGTGGGCCTGGGCGCGCTGGCCGTGCTCGTCTGGTGGCTCGTGACCCGCTGGGACGGCCGGGCGCAGGCCCGCGTGGCCCCGGGCCGGGCCCCCGACGCCGACCAGCCCGCCCACGCCGTGCCGCGCCCGGCCTGGTACGTCGGCGGAGGTCCGCGCGAGCGGGCGGCCGAGGTCACCGACCCGCACGGCTTCCGCCCCGAATGGATCGACCCCGCGACCGGCACCTGGCGCGACCACGTCCACTCCCGCGAGCGGCGAGCCGCGGCGCGCCTGGCCGAGGAGGCCCCCCGGGCGGCCACCGCCCCGGCCGGCTCGGGGTCCGCAGCCACGGCCGCGAAGCCGCGCCTCGGGCCGATCGCGCAGGCCGCCACCTACGCCGGGGCCGTCCTCGCCGCGCTCGCCGCCCTCGGGATCAGCCTGCTGCTCGGTGTCGGTCCGACCCCCACGCTGCTGGCGGTGCCGATGCTCGTGGCCGCGCTCGCGGTGATCGCCCCCGTCATGCTGGGCGCTCTGCTCAGCGGCCGTCGTCCCGGCACCCTCGGCCCGGCGAGCGGCATCCTCGTGGGTGCGACGGCCCTCCAGGTCGCCGTCCTCGTGGCCCTCGGCTGACCCGCCGCCCGTCGCCCGTCCCCTGACGCGACGGGGCGGGCGCGCCTAGGGTGGTGCCGACCCCCCGCACGAGAACGCCCGAGAGGATCCCATGCGCGTCGGAATGCTCACCTCCGGAGGCGACTGCCCCGGCCTCAACGCCGTCATCCGCTCCGCCGTCCTGCACGGCATCAAGTCGTACGACATGGAGATGGTGGGCATCCGCAACGGGTGGTCCGGCCTGATCGAGAAGGACGTCGAGGACCTGCCCCGCTCCCGCGTGCGCGGCCTGGCCCGCACCGGCGGCACCATCCTCGGCACCTCCCGCACGCACCCCTACAACGCGGAGGGCGGCGGCCCGGAGAACATGCTCCGCAACCTGCGCGAGCTGGACATCGACGCCGTCATCGCCATCGGCGGCGAGGGCACCCTGGCCGGCGCGAACCGCCTGGCCGCGGACGGGCTGCCGATCGTGGGCGTGCCCAAGACGATCGACAACGACCTGCAGGGCACCGACTACACGTTCGGCTTCGACACGGCCGTGCAGATCGCCACGGACGCCATGGACCGGCTGCGCACCACGGGCGAGTCCCACCACCGCTGCATGGTCGCCGAGGTCATGGGCCGCCACGTCGGCTGGATCGCCCTGCACTCGGGCATGGCCGCCGGCGCCCACGCGATCCTCATCCCCGAGGTCCGCACCCCGATGTCCCAGGTCGCCGAGTGGGTGCAGCAGGTCCACGACCGCGGTCGCTCCCCGCTGGTCGTGGTGGCGGAGGGCTTCGTCCCCGAGGGCCACGACGACCCGCTGGCCGAGGCCGGCGTCGAGGCGTCCGGCCGGCCGCGTCTGGGCGGCATCGGCGAGTGGGTGACCCGCGAGATCGAGGAGATGACGGGCATCGAGACGCGCAGCACCATCCTGGGCCACATCCAGCGCGGCGGCGCCCCCACCGCCACGGACCGCGTGCTCTCCACGCGCTTCGGCATGGGCGCCGTCGACCTCGTCGCGCAGCGCCGCTGGGGACAGATGGTGGCGGCCAACGGCACGGAGATCATCTCCATCCCCATGAGCGCCGCCCTCAAGGGCCTCAAGAAGGTGCCGGTCTCCCGCTACGACGAGGCGAAGATCCTGTTCGGCCGGTGAGACCCGACCACCCCGCCGTCGGCGTGCTGGCCCTCGGGCTGGCGCGTCGGCTCGGCCTGCCCGACACCGCGCTCCTGCCCGGCGACGCCCCGGCGGCGGGCGCCGAGCCGCGCCGCATCGAGGTGGCCCGGCAGGGCGTCGCCGAGGCGGAGGTGCTGGCCCTGCCCTGGGCCACCGTCGTGGCGGGGCCGGCGTGGTTCACGCGTGCCTGCCGCGGCGTGCCCGCCGAGGCGCTGGGCGTGGAGTCGGCCCTGCTGCGGACGGCGGTGCGCGCCGCCGCCGGGGAGGCCGTGCGCTCGCGCGGCGAGTTCACGCTCTACGCCGCCGAGGAACCGCCGCCAGTCGACCCCTCGCGCACCGTCGCCGTGTCCGACGACCCCGCCCACGTCCACGCCGTGGTCGCGCAGGCCCCCGCAGACGACGTGGCCGAGGCGGGTGTCCCCTCCTGGGAGTCCTCGGTCGCGCTCGTTCCCGACGACGGCGCGGGACGGGCGATCGAAGCCGCGGTGGCGGCGGCGGGGCATCGCGTGACGGGCGGCGTGCTGGCCTCGCTGGGCACCCTCACCCCACCGCGGCTGCGCGGTCGTGGGCTCGGCCGCTACGCGGTGGCCGTGGCGATGGACCGGGCGGCGCTGGAGGGGCTGCTGCCGTTCGCCGAGGTGCCGGCGGGCCACACAGCCGCGCACCACGTGGCGATCGCCGTCGGGCTGGAGGCGGCGGGCACGCGGACCGTCCTCGCGCTGGACTGAGCCGGCGAGTCGGTCAGCGCAGGCGGCCCACGCCGCGCGGTCGGCCGACGACCTGCCCGGCGTCCGGGGACACGAGCGGCTCCTGGCTCGCGGCGATCCAGCCGCCCTCGGCGGCACCGACCTCGCCGGGAGCGTCCTCGCGGACCAGCAGCTCGGCGTCCACGGGCACCGTGCGCTTGAGCAGCGCCAGGGCGACGGCGCCCGCCTCATGGTGCTGGGCCGCGGCGGTGACCGTCCCCACCGGACGGGCGGCGGCGCGGGCCTCGGGCGTGTCCTCGGCCGGCCGGAGGATCACGGGGGCACCGTGCTCGGGGAGCGCGTGGACGGAGCCGTCCAGGAGCAGGCGGGTGAGGCGGCGGGGCGGGCGGCCCAGGTTGTGCACGCGCGCCACGGTCTCCTGACCGCGGTAGCAGCCCTTCTCGAGGTGCACGGCGGTGCGCAGCAGGTCCAGCTCGTGCGGGATCGCGCGGTCGTCCACGTCGAGGGCCCGGCGGGGGCGGCCGGCCTCGATGCGCAGCGCCTCGGCCGCCGTCGTGCCCGCCAGGGACCAGCCCGCGAGCACGCCCGTGCCGAGCGCGCGGACGGTGGCCTCGAGGTCGGCCCGGGTGACGAGGTACTCGCGCCAGGACCAGTCCGCACCCGGGTGGGTCGCCGGATCCGGATCGGCCGTGTAGGCCCAGCCGCCCGCCCCGACGCGCGGCCACGGGTCCAGCCACACGGTGCGGTCCTCCCAGCCGGGCACGGGCGCGGTGGCGCCCACGACGGCGACCGCCCCGGTGTGGTCCCGTAGCGTGACGTCGTGGGAGAAGCGCATCGAGGTGAGCCACGCGGCCAGGCCCGGGCCGTCCTCGCGGTCCGTGACGAGCCAGGCCGCGGCGCCGTCCTCGAGCAGGTGGGCGGCGTGCTCGATCCGCCCCTGCACGTCGAGGAAGAGGATCTCGGTGCTCGTGCCGGGGGGCAGCGTCTCGACGTGCTGCGTGCCGAGCGTGTGCAGCCAGCTCAGCCGGTCCGGGCCGGACACGGAGAGCACGGCCCGGTGGGAGAGGTCGACCAGGGCGCGGCCCCGGGCGAGGGCGCGCTGCTCTGGCAGGGGGCGACCGTAGTGCGCGGCGACGCCGGCGTCCGGGCCGCGGCCCTCGACGGCGCCGCCGGCCGGCCCCTGCGGCTCGGCCACGGCCAGGTCCAGCAGCGGGCTGCGGGAGGCCGTCACGACTGCTCCCCGCGAGCCCCGCGAGGACGCTCGGCCCCCGGGGCGAGCCGACCCTCGGCCGCGCTCGGCATGCGGTCCAGGATGGCGGAGGCGTGCGCCTCGAGCTCGGCGCCCGCTGCGTCCGCGACGTCCCAGCGCCAGAACAGCTGCCCGTTCACGAGACCGGCCATGCGGGTGGCCCGGTGGTACGGGCCGGCGGCGGAGCCGCGCAGGACCGCGTCCGTGGCCAGCTGAAGCTGCGGGCCCTTGATGCGGCCGTAGTACAGCTCGGACAGCGAGCCCGGATGCGTGATGGTGGCGGTCAGGCCGAAGCCCTCGTCGCCGGCGCGCAGCCGCTCGACGTCCTCGGCGGAGCGGAACGCGGGGACGATGTCCGCCGGGCGCATGCCGGGGCCGACGTCGCCGTCGCGCCGCGCCCGGTCCACCTGCCAGAAGCCGGACTCCACGGTCAGCGGACGCAGCAGCGTGCCGTCCGCCTCGCACAGCCACGACTCCGCGCGGTACTCAACGAACGGCAGACCGTGCTCGGTGAAGTCCACCCGCTGGTAGAAGATCTCGGTGCCGGCGGAGCCGTCGCCGAGGCGGCCCTGGCCCTCCCAGCTGCCGATGAGCCAGGACAGGGGCGCGAGCTCGGGGGTGAGGTCGTACGGGAGTTCAGTCGCCATGGCAGATCACGGCGCGGCCCGACAGCGGGCCGCGCGTCCTCAGCGCTGGCCCTTGAAGAGGCCGCTGATGACGACCGCGGCGACGGCGGCCATGCCCAGGCCGGCCAGGACCACGAGGGCCAGGAAGAAGATCTCGAGCGCAAGAAGGGTATCCATGCGGGACATCCTACCGAGCGGGCCCGACCTGTCAGGCCAGGAAGCCCACCATGACGTGCGCCACGACGCCGGCCGCGCCCACGGGCGCCAACGCGAGGGCGTAGCCCGCCCGGCGCGGGCGCAGGGTGGTGCCCACCGGCCGGTCCTCGGGTCGCGGCCGCGACGACGGCGCCGTGGTGGCGGTCAGGGACACCAGCACGGCCACCGCGAGCGCCGCGGCCGTGACGGCCGGCCGGTCCCGGGCGTCCACGCCGGCCAGCGCCGAGACGGGCCACGCGAGCACCGTGCCGAGGGGGATGACGACGAGCGCCAGGACTCCCGGCCGGCCCTGCATCCACGGGGTGAGGCCGACGAGGGAGACCGCGGCCACCGTGACTGCCAGCGTGATGACCAGCCCGGCGACCGCAGGGGTGTCGGTCCAGCGTGAGACGGCCACCCAGCACGCCGTCACGACGGCCATGAACGCCCCGCCCATCGTGGCGACGGTGGACTCGAGGCGCAGCGGCCGGCCGGTCCCGCGCACCAGCTGGACGACGAACGAGGCCATGGTGCTCCAGGCGACGACGACGGCGAGCGGCTCGAAGAGCGTCCAGGCCCCGCTGTGGCCGTCCTCGAGCGGCGGCCACAGCAGCATGAGCAGCACCGCGGCGCCCCCGGCGACGGCCAGGGTGACGCTGAGCGAGAGGCGCGCGGGCGCCCCCATCTGCCGCGGCCAGCCCCAGGCGATGACCAGGATCACGACGGCGGCGGCGAGGGCGGCGGGGACCGGGCCGAGCAACGCGGCACCGCCCAGGACAAGGGCGGCGACGGCCGCACTCAGGGCCATGGACAAGCGCATCACCTGCCCCATCCTGCCAGGTGCGCACTGGCTCGGCCCTGGGCGGGCGACGGCGGGGAGCACCTCGCGGGCCACCGTCCTCCTTCCGTAGGGTGGCCGGCATGGCCGAACACCCCACCCCCACGACCTCCGACGCCGACGGCATGCCGCGCGTCGTCACCCCGCGCCCGGAGGAGGCGAGCGCCGTCCTGGACCTGGCCGACCGTGCCGGGGCGGCGGACGGTCATCCCCCGCTCTCGGACCAGACGCGCGTGCTGCTCGCCCGCGGCGGGCAGCTCTGGTGGGGGGCCACCCGGGGCCCGGACGGGGCGATCGACGGGGCGGCCGTGCTCGTGCCCGAGGGCGCGGCGGCCGTGCTCGAGCTCGTCGTCGATCCGACCGCACGCCGCACCGGCCGGGGGACGGTCCTGGCCGACGCCGCGGCCGCCGCGGTCCGGGACCTGGCGCGGGAGGAGACCACGAGCGTCTGGGCCCACGGCATGCTCCCGGGGGCGGTCCGGCTCGCCCGGCGGCACGGCCTCGAGCCCGTCCGCGAGCTGCGCCGGATGCGCCTGTCGCACGCGGCGCTCGCGGCCCTGCCGGAGGTGCGGCTCGCCGACGGGGTGGCCCTGCGCGGCTTCGTCCCCGGCCAGGACGAGCAGGCCTGGCTGGACGTGAACGCCGCCGCCTTCGCGGACCACCCCGAACAGGGCAGCCTGACCCGCGCCGACCTCGAGGACCGCATGGCGGAGGACTGGTTCGACGCCGACGGCCTCCTGCTCGCCGCCCGCGAGGCGGACAGGCGGCTGCTCGGCTTCCACTGGACGAAGGTGGAGCCGGATGCCGGAGCCGACGGCCCGCGCGTCGGAGAGGTGTACGCCGTGGGCGTCTCCCCCGACGCCCAGGGCCTCGGCCTCGGTCGGGCCCTGACGCTGGCGGGGCTGCACCGGATGGCGGGACAGGGAGTCGACGTCGTGGACCTGTACGTGGACGCGGACAACACGGCCGCCGTCGCGCTCTACGCGTCCCTCGGCTTCGAGCTGTTCGCCGCCGACGCCCAGTACCGCCGCCCCTGAGACCCTCGGGCGGGGACCGGCCGGGCACATCCCGGCGGCCTCGTATCCTGGTGGGGCCGGCCCCCGCGGGGTCGGCCACGCCCCGTGCCCTGCCCCAGCAGTCGTCGCGGCCGCCGCACCCCGAGAGGAACCCGCCCCATGCCCTCGTCCCACGCCGACCGCGTCGCCCGCTGGTCCACGGAGGACCGCGCCTCGGAAGGCCCCCGCGCCGAGGTGCTGGCCGCCGGCATGCTGCCGTGGCGCCGCGTGCCCGGCGGCCTCGAGGTGATGGTGATCCACCGGCCCCGCTACGACGACTGGTCGTGGCCCAAGGGCAAGCTCGATCCGGGTGAGACGCTGCCGGAGTGCGCGGTCCGCGAGCTGCGCGAGGAGGTCGGCCTCGAGCTGCGGCCGGGCATCCCGCTGTGCGTGACCGCGTACGAGGTGCCCGGCAAGCGGGGCGTACGTCAGAGCAAGGAGGTCTGGTACTGGGCCGCCGAGGTCGACGGCCAGCGCGCCCTGCCCGACGGCGACGAGGTGGACGAGGTCCGCTGGGTCGGGCCGGACGAGGCCCGGCGGCTGCTGACGAACGACTCGGATCGCGAACCGCTCGAGCTGCTGCTGCGTGCCGCCTCCCGGGGGCGCCTGCGGACCGTGCCGCTGCTGGTGCTGCGCCACGCCAAGGCCAAGCCCCGCTCCTCGTGGTCCCGCGCCGAGCAAGAGCGCCCGCTGGCGGCGACGGGCCGGCGGCAGGCGCTCGCTGTCGAGGGCCTCGTGTCGGCCTGGCGGCCGGAGCGGCTGGTCTCCTCCCCGTGGCGCCGCTGCGTGGAGACGCTGGCCCCGCTCGTGAAGTCCAGCCGGCTGCCGCTGAAGACCAAGGGCGCGTTCACGGAGACCACGGCCCGGGAGAAGCCCAAGAAGACCCGCAAGGTGATGGCCGAGCTCATGGGCCGCTCCCGGCCGCTGGTCGTGTGCACGCACCGGCCGGTGCTGCCGACGCTGTTCGAGGTGGTCGAGGACGCGGCCGCCGGCCAGGCGGACCGCGTGCTGCGGGCCCTGCCGACCGAGGACCCGTGGCTGCGGCCCGGCGCTGTGCTCGTGGCGCACCGCGCGCTCGACCTCGACGGCGACGTGGTGGCCGTCGAGGTCTACGACCCCTGGGACGACTGAGCCGCCCGCGCGACCGGGCCACCGTTGAGCGGGCCCGCCCCCGGCCCTAGGCTCGGGTCATGGAGAACACCGCCGCCCAGAGCCAGCCCGAGAAGATCGTCCACGAGCGCCTCACGGTGACCCGGGACCCGGACCGTCAGCGCTTCGAGCTGCGCCAGGACGGGACCTTCATCGGGTTCCTCGGCTACGACCAGGAGACCGTGCGCGGCGCGGACGGCGAGGACACCGTGGTCCTGCGCCTGCAGCACACCATCGTCGACGAGCAGTTCGGCCGCCGCGGCTTTGCCCGCGCCCTCGTGACCATGGTCCTGGACCGGCTGCGCGCGGAGGGTGACCGGATCGTGCCCGAGTGCTCCTACGTGGAGGACTACCTGCGCCGCTACCCCGAGTACCAGGACATGGTGCTCAACGGCTGACCGGGGGCGGGGCCCTGCCCTGCCGGCACCCGCCTCCCCTCCGTCCGGGCCCTAGCAGGCGACCTCGGCATCGCCCCCAACACCGTGGTGCGCGCCTACCGCGAGCTTGAGGCGGCCGGCGTCGTGCGCACGGCGCGCGGCAGGGGCACCGTCGTGGCGGACACCCCACCCGCCCCGGACGACGCCGCGGTGGGCGCCGCCGTCGAGCGCGCCGTGGCCCTGGCCCGGGCCGCGGGCTGGGATGAAGCCCGCCTCCGCCGGGCCGTCGACGACGCTCAGCGCGTCCGCTCGGATCGCTAGAGTGGACCGGGTGAGCATCCCGACCCCCTACGAGGACCTCCTCGCCGACGTGATGGCCCACGGGGCCGTCAAGACGGACCGGACCGGCACGGGCACGCGCAGCGTGTTCGGCCGCCAGCTGCGCTTCGACCTGGCCGAGTCCTTCCCGCTGATCACCACCAAGCGCGTGCACTTCAAGTCGGTCGCGCTCGAGCTGCTGTGGTTCCTGCGCGGGGACTCGAACGTGCGGTGGCTCCAGGAGCGCGGCGTGCGGATCTGGAACGAGTGGGCGGACGAGGACGGCGAGCTCGGCCCCGTCTACGGCGTGCAGTGGCGCTCGTGGCCCACCCCGGACGGGGGCCACATCGACCAGATCGCCAAGGTCGTGGAGCAGATCCGGACGAACCCCGACTCGCGCCGGCACATCGTCACCGCGTGGAACCCCGCCGAGGTGGACGAGATGGCGCTGCCGCCGTGCCACGCGCTGTTCCAGTTCTACGTCTCCCCCGGTCAGGACGGCGCCCCCGGGCGGCTCTCGTGCCAGCTCTACCAGCGCTCGGCGGACCTGTTCCTCGGCGTGCCGTTCAACATCGCCTCGTACGCGCTGCTCACGGTGATGGTCGCGCAGCAGACCGGGTTGACGCCCGGCGAGTTCGTGTGGACCGGCGGGGACGTGCACATCTACGCGAACCACGAGGAGCAGGTGCGCGAGCAGCTCTCCCGCGAGCCGTACCCGTACCCGCGGCTGCGGCTGCGGCGCACCCCCGCGTCGATCTTCGACTACGACTACGACGACTTCGAGGTCCTCGACTACCGTCACCACCCCACCATCACGGCGCCGATCGCCGTCTGAGCCGAGGATGCGCAGCGACCCCATGAGCCGGGCCACCCGTCCCACCGAGCCCGTGATCGCCATGATCTGGGCCCAGACCCCCGAGCGCGTCATCGGCCGCGACGGCACCATGCCGTGGCACGTCCCCGAGGACCTCGCCCACTTCCGGGCCCACACGCACGGCCACCCCGTGATCATGGGCCGGCGCACGTGGGAGTCGTTCCCGGCGCGCTTCCGCCCGCTGCCCGGGCGCACGAACATCGTGGTCTCCCGCACCCTGACGGCCACCGAGGAGGCCGGCGCGGAGCTGCGGGCCGCGGGCGCCGTCGTCGTGCCGGGCTTCGGGGCGGCCCTGGCCGCCGCGGCCGAGGCCGACGGCTGTGACACCGTGTGGGTGATCGGCGGGGCGACCCTCTACGAGCAGGCCCTCGACGTGGCCTCGCGCGCCGAGGTGACCGTGATCGACGCCGACGTCGACGGCGACACGCACGCCCCGCCGCTCGACGCCCGCTGGCGGCGCACCGCCGTCGACCCCGCCCCCGACGCGTGGCTGGACTCCGCCTCCGGCCCGCGCCACCGCTTCGAACGATGGGAACGCGACTGACATGGCCTCGACCGACTCCGACCAGCGTCTGCTCTCCCCGCAGGCGGTCTCGTTCCTCGCGCTCGTCGCCCTGCCCGTGCTGGCGTTCGTGTGCGCCGTGTTCGGGCTGATCCTCGTGCTGCAGGGCAAGACCCTCGCCGGGCTGGTGTTCCTGCTCGTGCTGACCCAGGTGTTCGCCGTGGGCGGTCTCATCGCGTGGAACAAGCGGAAGCGCGCGCAGCAGGGCCGCTAGCTGTAGGAGGGCATGACGTTGTTGACTCGGGCCGGTGCCAACGAGGCCGGAGGGGCGTCCCCGCAGGAGGTATGAGGCCGATGGTAGTTGTAGTGGTTCACCCACACGGCCAGCGCCTCACGC
>NZ_JAKRLB010000060.1:0-567 GCF_022664405.1 Micrococcus luteus
TGCACCTGGACGTGAAGAAGATCGGGAAGATCCCTGACGGGGGCGGCTGGCGTGCTCACGGACGGGACTCCGAGAACGCGCGAGCGGCCAAACGCGGGCCTGGCCGACGGGTCGGGTACACCTACCTGCACTCGGCGATCGACGGGTACACCCGCCTGGCCTACACCGAAGCGTTGGAGGACGAGAAGGCGGTGACCACGATCGGGTTCTTCTGCCGGGCGAGGGCGTTCTTCGCCGCCCACGGCATCACCGTGGACCGGGTGATCACGGACAACGGGAACAACTACCGGGCCGTGGACTTCACCGCGAAGGTGGTCTCGCTCGGGGGCCGGCACCACCGGATCCGCCCCTACACCCCGCGCCATAACGGGAAGGTCGAACGGTACAACCGGCTGATGGTCGATGAGGTCCTCTACGCCCGCCCGTACTCCTCAGAGCAAGCTCGGCGTGAGGCCCTGCAGGTGTGGGTGAACCACTACAACTACCATCGGCCTCATACCTCCTGCGGGGACGCCCCGCCAACCTCGTTGGCCCCGGCACGAGTCAACAACGTCATGACCTCTTACA
>NZ_JAKRLB010000061.1:0-541 GCF_022664405.1 Micrococcus luteus
GCCCTCTCGCGGTGATCTTCTGGGGTCGTTGGCGCAGGTCTTCTCCGGCCGGGGTCAGGTCCCGTAGGCGGGAGATCCCGAGTCGGTGCAGCCACCGTCCCACGGTACGAAGACACACCCGGTGGCCCTCGGAGACGAGGTGGTGATGGATGCGCCGTGCGGACCACTTGCGCTCCCGCCGCAGGGCGTGGATCTGGGCGACCAAGACCGGATCGAGCTGGGCAGGTGAACGGTGCGGCCGGCTGGGCAGGTCCTGAAGGCCGGCTTCTCCCTGGGCGCGGTAGCGGGCGACCCAAGTGGCCACCGTGGGCCGGCTCACCCGGAACTCGGCGGCCACGTGTGCCTGCGGGATCCCGTCGTGCAGGTGGCGGTGGACCATCCTGAGACGGCCGGTCGGGGTCAGGGGTGCGTTAGCGTGAGTCATGAGTGGGTCTTCTCGGGCAGGTCGGTGGTGTAGGAACTTCCATCCTGCGGGAGAGGCCCACTCGTCTCATCTCAGCCCGGTACCCATGTCAAGAACCTCATGACCCACAACACCTAG
>NZ_JAKRLB010000062.1:0-541 GCF_022664405.1 Micrococcus luteus
CGTACCGGGCGGGCTCTGCGCGAGCCGCGGGCACGTACCCGGAACAAGCCCCAGGGCCACGTCACCGAGGACGTGGTGTTCAGCAAGCGCCCACCCGAGGCCGCTGATCGTGCTGTGCCCGGGCACTGGGAAGGGGACCTGATCATCGGGACCGAGCGTTCAGCGATCGGGACTCTGGCCGAGCGCAAGAGCCGGGCCACGATCCTGGTCCACTTGCCCCGCCTGGAGGGATGGGGTGAGCGGCCGCCGGTGAAGAACGGGCCGTCGCTGGGTGGGTACGGGGCCGAGGCGATGACCGCGGCCCTGATCAAGGCGATGGCGACGGTGCCGGAGCAGCTGCGTCAGAGCTTGACGTGGGATCGGGGCAAGGAGCTGGCCGGGCATGTCCAGTTCACGATGGCCACGGGCACGAAGGTGTTCTTCGCTGACCCCCACTCGCCGTGGCAGCGGCCGACGAACGAGAACACGAACGGGGTGCTGCGGCAGTACTTCCCCAAGGGCACGGACCTGTCGAGATGGTCGGCCGAGGACCTCGCAGCAG
>NZ_JAKRLB010000063.1:0-516 GCF_022664405.1 Micrococcus luteus
TGATGTTGAGGCACTCGTCGCGGATCCGGCTGTTGAACGACTCGACGTACCCGTTGCGCCACGGCGAGCCCGGAGGGATGTAGGACAGGCCGGTGCGGGTGCCGGCCCAGTCGGCCATCGCCTCGCTGATGAACTCCGGCCCGTTGTCCGACCTGAGCACCGCCGGGGCGCCCCGGGCGGCGACGAGGTCCTGAGGTGGGCGGTGAGTCGGTCGGCGGTAATCGAGCGCTCCACGAGCCCGCCGATGCACTCCCGGGTGTGTTCGTCGACGATCGAGCAGATCTTGATCGGTCGTCCGTGCTCGTCGGCGTCGAACTGGAAGTCCACCGCCCACACCACGTTCGGCGCGTCCGCCGTCGGCGCGTCGACGGTCGAGGACCCGACGCGCTTGCGTCGACGCCGCTGCGGGACCCGGAGCCCTTCGTCACGCCACAGGCGTTGGATCTTCTTGTGGTTCACCACCCACCCCTCGGCGCGGGCGTCGTGATACGCCCGCCGATACCCGTAGCGGGGATG
>NZ_JAKRLB010000064.1:0-510 GCF_022664405.1 Micrococcus luteus
CAGGACGTCGCGGCGGTGTGCCGGGAGCTCGGGGTGTCCGAGCAGACGTACTACCGGTGGCGGAACCAGTACGGCGGCCTCAAGGCCGACGACGCAAAGCGCCTGAAGGAGCTGGAGAAGCAGAACGCGACCCTGAAGCGTCTGCTCGCGGAAGCGGAGCTGGAGAAGGCCGCGCTCAAGGAGCTGGCTGAGGGAAACTTCTAAGCCCGGACAGGCGCCGCGCCGCCGTCGATCACCTCAAGCGCAAGTTGCGGGTGAGCGAACGGATGGCGTGCCGTCTGGTCGGGCTGAGCCGCTCCGCGTACCGGCGACCGCTCAAGGGCGACACGGTCGCGGACCCGGATCGGGCGCTCAGGGAGTGGCTGCGCGCCTGGGCGAAGGACCATCCCCGCTACGGGTATCGGCGGGCGTATCACGACGCCCGCGCCGAGGGGTGGGTGGTGAACCACAAGAAGATCCAACGCCTGTGGCGTGACGAAGGGCTCCGGGTCCCGCAGCGGCGTCGACGCA